>CACXGM010000223.1 GCA_902767075.1 uncultured Lachnospiraceae bacterium | reverse complement strand
GTTAAAATACTAATAGTTTCGTAATTTAACGTATGAAAGCAGAGGATAAACATAATGAACGATAAATTAAAAACAGAAGCCACCGATACCCTCTTTAAGGCTATCCTGCAGCTTCGTTCTCTTGATGAATGTTATGATTTTTTTGAGGACCTTTGCACTGTAAACGAGCTTCAGTCCATGTCCCAGAGGTTTGAGGTAGCTTCCATGTTAAAGAGTGATCAGACTTATCTGTCCATCGCCGCCAAGACAGGAGCATCCACCGCCACCATCAGCCGCGTTAACCGCTCATTATCCTATGGAAATGACGGATACGATCTGGTGCTGAGCCGCCTCAAAGAGGAAAATGATAAGAAATAAACTTAGATGTCCAGAGTTTTAACTTCACCGCTCTCGGCTTCTACTTCTTTAAGAGCTTCCGCAACTGCTACAGCTGCGGATTTTTTTCCCTCTTTAACAGCTTTCTTGTATGCAAATCCCTTGTTCTTTCTCTCGGGGACTTCCTGGTTCATGTTAACAGAGCCCTGGAATACGGCGTTCTCGTCGATAATGATAACGTTGGTTGTAAGATTCCCCAGCACCTTAGCTGTAGCTGTAAGTTCTGCTCTCTCGGGTGCATTGATATCACCTACAACCTCTCCGCCAACCTGAACTGACTTTGCAAGCACATCCCCATTGATCTTTCCAACAGTTCCGATGATGAGTGTTCCGTCAATGTCAACATTTCCGTTCACTGTACCGTCTATGCGTGCGCTTCCGGCGCATCTGAAATCTCCGTCGCAAACACTGCCTGCACCTATAAGGGTTGATATCTTGATTGTTTCTGTCTTAGCCATTTTTTCTCCTTTGTCCCTTAAGTCCTATCCGTTGATCTGTAAAATATCCAGCGGATTAATGAATTCTCCGTTCTCCGAAATCTGATAACACATTTCTTCGTTTCCTGATCCTATAATGAATAATGTTGTTCCCGGTGAAACAGAGTCGCCCTTCTTGACCATGGAATCACCTTTATTTTTATAATAAGTCTTATAACCGTTATTATGGTCTATGACTACAACATTTCCGTATGTCTCATCCTCCAGGATATCTTCCACTGTGCCTGCAGCGGTAGCCACTACTGTAGTGCCTTCAGAAGCAGTGAACACGCACTCGGGAACATCCTCGGTATTCTCCTTAAAGGATGCGCTGCCCGTCAATGGGAATTCAGACGGAACAGATTGTGCTTCCAATGTCTCCGCAAGCTCCGCCTCATTTGCTGTCTTGGTGGTGACGGTATTGCTGAGTATCTCGATCTTGTTTGTCAGTGAGGATACTTCAGAACTTAGTGAGGTATTCTCCGTAGTCAGCTCAGCGATGGTCTGATCCTTTTCCGCTAAACGGCGCTCGTAGATCTCGTCTCTCTGTCCCTCAAAAACCACCAGTCCCACAAATCCTCCCAGGATTATGAACAAAAGCGCAAGAATGAGAATAAAGGTTGATATATTATACTTGATAACCTTTGGTTTGGCTTCCGTATCATCGGATGCCAGGATGAGATGTCTGTATGTTCGGCGTTTGTGCCTGCTTGGCTTTAAAGTAAATACATATGGATTGCTCAAAAAATCACCTCAATCAGTGTATTAGGCTTTATACCAGATTTATTTACTCTAACACAGAATGCATTTTTGCGCAACATTTTTAATAATTTCGTAATAAATCACACACTTTATCAAAAGATAATTTACCGCCGAAAAGATCAAGCGCGCTGCCGATAGTCATATTTATCCTGCCCTTACCCGATGAATAAAGCAGATCTATATCATCATAGCTGTGGACTCCTCCGGCGTATGTCACAGGCTTTCCCTCGTACTGCGAAAGCATCTGAACAAGGTCTGTCTCTATACCGGAATTCTTTCCTTCCACGTCCACCGCATGCACAAGAAACTCATCACAGTATTCAGAAAGTTCATCCAGGAGAGAAACTGTGACCACCTCATCCGTGATCTTCTGCCATCTGTCCGTGACGATCATGTAGCCATCATCCGTCTTTCTGCAGCTGAGATCCAAGACTAGTCTCTCACTTCCCGCAACAGAAGCAATTCTCCTTAGATTATCTTTGTTTATCACGCCATCCCTGAATACATAGGATGTAACTATCACATGAGAGGCTCCGGCATCCAAAAACTCCAAAGCATTATCGGGATTGATGCCTCCCCCTATCTGCATACCGTTTGGATATGCTTTCAGGGCCTCAAGCGCCTGGTTCTTTGTTGCTTCGTAATACTCGCTGGAGGCGGGATTCAAAAGTATGATATGACCGCCTTTAAGACCGTATTTTTTGTATAAAGAAGCGTAGAAGCCCGCCGACTCCTGCGCCACAAAATTCTCTGCGGCCCGATTTCCAAAGTCTTCAAGCGAGCTTCCTACTATCTGTTTAACTTTTCCGTTATGAATATCAATACAAGGTCTGAATTCCATATATTACCTTTAGATCAACTCGTTTATAACATCACTCATATCGTAGAGACCGGCAGTTTTTCCTGCAAGGAATTTTGCTGCGGATACGGCTCCTCTTGCAAAAAGTGCTTTGGAATATGCAGTATGAGAGAATGTAACCACTTCATCCTGTCCGGCGAAAATAACATCATGATCTCCCACAATGGTTCCGCCTCTGACAGCGCTGATTCCAATCTCCTTAACAGGTCTTCTCTCACGGCGGGTGCTTCTGTCATAGACATACTCGTACTTTTCGCCTTCATCAAATGCCGCATTTACGGAATCTGCAAGTGCGATAGCAGTACCGCTGGGGGCGTCGAGCTTAAGATTATGATGCTTTTCCACCACTTCGATATCAAATCCGTTGTCCGCAAGGATCGGTGCATATTCCTTCAAGATCTTCATGAGCAGATTGATCCCCAGGGACATATTTGCGGATTTAAGGACCGCCACCTTTCCGGATACCTCTTTAACCTTTTTAAGTTGTTCCTCCGAAAGGCCGGTGGTGCAAAGAACCACGGGAAGATTCTTTTCAACACAATAATCCAGTAATCCATCAACTGCAGGTGCTGCAGAGAAATCTATCACAACATCCGCTCCTGCAGGGATCTGTGAAATCTCCGAAAAAACAGGATAAGAATTATGACCGTCGTCAAACTTATCGACACCTGCTAGCATGTTAAGATTCTCATCCTTACTGACGATCTCGGAGATTACCTGTCCCATTTTTCCGTTACATCCATGCATCACAACATTGATCATATCCTTATCCTCGCTTTGAATATATTTATTTAATTTCGGGCATTAAAGAATTCCGTATTCCTTCATTGCCTTTGTAAGTCTCTCAGTATTTGCGGGCTCCATCTCGGTAAGAGGAAGTCTGATGCCTCCGGGAGTGATTCCCATAAGGTTAAGAGCCTTCTTTACAGGGATGGGGTTAACCTCGCAGAAAAGTGCATTGCAAAGATCCAGGGCACGAAGCTGTTCTTCACATGCCTTCTTTGCGTCTCCGTCAAGAAATGCCTGACACATGTCATGAGTCTGCTTGGGAGCAACATTTGCAAGAACGGAAATAACACCGATTCCGCCAAGAGACATGATAGGAACGATCTGATCGTCATTTCCCGAATAAATGTCTATGCATCCCTTGCTGATAGCAGCAAGATGAGCGATCTGACTGATGTTTCCGCTGGCTTCCTTGATAGCTACAATGTTCTTGCAGTCCTTTGCAAGTCTGACAGCTGTCTCGGGAAGAATATTGCATCCCGTTCTGCTGGGTACATTGTAAAGAATAACAGGAATGTTGATAGCATCCGCAGTGGTCTTAAAATGCATATAGAGGCCGTTCTGGGTAGCCTTATTATAATAGGGGCTGACCAAAAGAACTGCGTCAACACCATACTTTTCAGCTTCCTGTGACAGATAAACGGCAGTCTCTGTACAATTAGAACCGGTTCCTGCGATAACGGGTACTCTCTTCTTTACCACATCTACGCAAAACTTCACTGTCTCAAGATGCTCCTCATGGCTCTGAGTGGAAGCTTCGCCTGTGGTTCCGCATACTATGATTGCGTCGGTTCCGCCTGCGATCTGAAATTCGATAAGCTTTTCAAAAGCGGGATAATCGATCTCCCCGTTTTCTTTCATAGGTGTGATGATTGCAACACCGGATCCTGTAAAAATAGACATATCCTACCTCTTTTCCGTGTATTAAACAAATGATAAAAAAATCAAAATTGATTATAACACTTTAGAAACTCATATTCAACCCAACATTACTGCTGATTCTGAGCAAAACCGGCCCGCTTTCTGAGTCTTGAATCAAGAAGCTTTTTTCTGATACGAAGCTTGGTGGGAGTGACTTCCAAAAGCTCATCAGTCTCGATGAAATCAAGGGCCTGCTCAAGTGAAAGGATCCTGGGAGGGGTGAGACGAAGGGCCTCATCCGCACTGGAGGATCTGGTATTAGTAAGCTGCTTTTTCTTGCAGACATTTACTTCGATATCCTCGGACTTACCTGTCTGTCCCACTACCATTCCGGCATAAACCTTTTCTCCGGGTCCGATAAAGAGGGTTCCTCTCTCCTGTGCGTTGAACAGACCGTAAGTGATGGCTTCGCCCGCTTCGAAAGCGATAAGTGAACCCTGCTTACGATATGAGATATCTCCCTTATAAGGAGCATATCCGTCGAAAATGGTATTGATGATACCGTTACCCTTTGTGTCGGTCATGAACTCGCCACGATATCCGATCAGACCTCTTGAAGGAATGGAGAACTCCAGACGGGTATAGGTTCCGCCGGAGATGCTTCCCATATTTTTCAGTTCGCCCTTTCTCTGACCCAGTTTTTCGATAACCGCTCCTGCGAAATCGTTTGGAACATCGATATAAGCCAGTTCCATGGGTTCTAAGCGCTTGCCGTTCTCGTCTTCCTTGTAAAGGACCTGTGCCTTTGATACGGCAAATTCAAAGCCCTCACGGCGCATATTCTCGATGAGGACGGAAAGATGAAGTTCTCCTCTTCCGCTGACCTTAAATCTGTCGGTGGAATCAGTCTCCTCCACTCTGAGAGAAACGTCGGTATTAAGTTCTCTCATAAGCCTGTCTCTGATGTGCCTGCTGGTAACGTATTTGCCTTCCTGACCTGCCAGAGGAGAATCATTTACGATAAAGTCCATGGCAATGGTGGGCTCGGAGATCTTCTGGAAGGGAATGGGGCGCACATCATCGGGTGAACATAGTGTATCACCGATATGGATATCGGAAATACCTGAGATAGCAACTATGGAACCGATTCCGGCTTCCTTAACTTCTACCTTGTTCAGTCCGTCAAACTCATAAAGCTTGCTGACCTTCACCTTGACCTGCTTATCTGCCTCGTGATGGTTGCAGATAACAACGTCCTGGTTCACCCTGATGGTTCCGTTATCAACCTTACCGACGCCTATTCTGCCCACATACTCGTTGTAGTCAATGGTGCTGATAAGTACCTGTGTGCCTGCTTCGGGATCACCCTCGGGAGCAGGTATATAGTCAAGGATCGTCTCAAACAAAGGCTCCATGTCGGTGCCCTTTTCGGCAGAATCCAGTGAGGCAAAGCCCGCCTTAGCAGAAGCAAATACGAAAGGACAGTCAAGCTGAGCATCATCCGCATCCAGTTCCAGGAACAGTTCTAATACTTCATCCACAACCTCATCGGGCCTGGCTTCGGGGCGATCCACCTTGTTGATACATACTATAACGGGAAGCTTGAGTTCAAGTGCCTTTCTAAGTACAAACTTGGTCTGGGGCATAGCACCTTCAAATGCATCAACCACCAGTATTACACCGTTTACCATCTTAAGGACACGCTCAACCTCGCCGCCAAAATCAGCGTGACCGGGAGTGTCTATGATATTGATCTTTGTGTTTTTGTACATAACTGCCGTGTTCTTGGAGAGAATGGTGATTCCTCTCTCTCTTTCGATGTCATTTGAGTCCATGACACGCTCGGCAACTTCCTGATTCTCACGAAATACACCGCTCTGCTTTAAAAGCTCGTCAACCAGGGTGGTCTTACCGTGGTCAACATGGGCGATGATTGCAATGTTTCTAACGTCTTCTCTTTTTTGTTTCATTTTTTCATAATCCTCTTATATCTATTAAATAATTGATCCTTTGAATTCTGCGGCTTTTGCCCGCATATCTCTGGCATTCTGGATGGCTGCGGCAGACTCCTCATCACTGCCCAGCAATCTTGCCAGCTCCGATACGGACTCATCACCTTCTATATGTCTTACATTGGTGATGGTGCTGTCCTTTGTAGCGCTCTTTTCTATGACGAAATGCGAATCCGCCATGGCTGCGATCTGCGGGAGGTGGGTGATGCAAAGAACCTGATGCTTTCTTCCCAGCAGGCCAAGCTGCTCTGACACCTTCCATGCGGTCCGTCCGCTGATCCCCGAATCTATCTCATCAAAGATCAGCGTATCTATGCTGTCTTTTCCTGCCATAACGGTTTTGATGCCCAGCATGATCCTGGACAGTTCTCCGCCGCTTGCCACACTTCCCAGAGGCTTTGGTGTCTCTCCGGGGTTCGTGGATATCATGAAGCATACCTCATCACGTCCCTTTGCGGTAGGCTCCTTTGTATCATTTATTTCTATCCGGAATTCCACTGTGAGGAAATTCAGATTGATAAGCGAATCTTTAAGCACGGCTTCCAACTTTTTGGCAACTGCTTTTCTTTTTTTGGAAAGTTCCGCACTCTTCTTCACCAGTTCTTCATAGAGCTTATCCTGTTTTTCCTGCAGTTGTCTTATATATCCCTCGTAATCGGAATACTTTTCAAGCTTTATCTTTGCATTATCCGCGTAATTCAGGATTTTTTCAATACTGTCCCCGTATTTTCTTTTCAGATCATTGATCAGATCAAGTCTTTCGCTGACGCTTTCAAACTCCCCTTCCTCAAAATCATAATCCGTCAGGTACCCGGAAAGGTCTCTGTTAAAATCATTGAGAAGGGACTCTATATCGCTTATCTGATCCTCAAGGGCGGATAGCCTCTTGTCATATCCCGATACGGAGGATATCTGTCTTAATGCGCCTCCCACAAGGGATGAAGCATTCTCCTGAGACTCCGAAGTGTAATTAAATGCCTGAGCAAGTGCTTCGATTATCTTTTTGGAGTTCGACATAAGGCTGAATCTGTCTTCCAGTTCATCGTCCTCTCCCGGTTTTAAGGATGCATTTTCAATTTCTTTTACTTCAAACTCAAGAAGCGATTTTTCCCTCTCGATGTCGGATGTATCTTTTTTGTTCTCTTCCAGTTCATCCTGCGCTTTTCTGTAATCGTGATAAAGAGTCTGTACCTGCGCCGGAAGATCACCCAATTCTTTTTCACCGTATGCATCCAGGATTTCCAGATGCTTGGAATTCTTTAAAAGACTCTGGTGCTCATGCTGACCGTGGATATCGATGAGTTCCTCCGCAAGGGCCTGAACCTGTTTTGCGGTGACGGTCTCCCCGTTTATCTTGCAGGAGCTTTTCCCTGCGGAAAGTTTCCTGGTGATGATAATGGTTCCGTCCTCCTCAGGCTCCAGATCCATCTCCTGCATTTTCCTGACAACGCCTTCGGCATTGCTGTTAAATACAAGTTCCACAAGACCGCTGTCCGCACCCTTTCTCAATAGCGATGCATCAAATTTTCCGCCTAGAGCAAGATTCACGGAACCGATGAGAAGGGATTTTCCCGCTCCGGTCTCGCCTGTGATGATGTTAAAGCCTTCGGTGAATTCCACTTCCGTCTCTTCGATCAGTGCTAAATTTTTGACATGAATACTCTGTAACATAATTCTGATACCCCCCTTTAAAACAATAAATTAACTGTTATCTATACAAGCGAACGGATCTTTTCCATGAGAGTCTTGGCTTCCGATGCTGTTCTCACAGCAGCCATAATAGTATCGTCCCCTGCAATACTACCCACTATTTCTTTGAAATCCATTGCATCTATAGCAGCGGCAACCGCCATGGCCATACCGGAAACAGTCTTGATAACAAGCATGTTCTGTGCCACATCCACCGATACGAAGCCATCCTTCAAAACTCTGATGTATTTATCACTCAGATCGTTTCTCAGATCATTCATAACGATGTACTTCTGGTTTCCCGATGCGGAAGGAACCTTTGTCAGTCCCAGTTCTCTGATGTCCCTGGAAACAGTAGCCTGGGTAACATCAAATCCGCTTTCGTTGAGAAGGGCCACCAGCTCTTCCTGGGTTCCTATCTCCTTCTGCTCGATCAGTTCCAATACTTTTTTCTGTCTGCTGCTCTTCATACATCTCCTCTTAATCTATTCGCTCATCTTCTTGTTAAGGATCTCAAGAAAACTGTCCTTGCCCAGTTTTGCAAAGCATACCCTTGTTCCGGAGCTCTTTATACGAATCACGTCTCCGGTCCGAACGGTTTTCCTGCTGTTACCGTCAAATGATAGTTCCATTTCCTGTTCTCCCCCATCCTTTGACGCTGGGATCTCTATCACCACCTCGTCCCTGTCGGATAAGATCATGCTCCTGTGATTGAGAGTATGGGGACAAATAGGTGTCAGTATGATAAGTTCAGATGCCGGGCTGGCTATGGGACCGCCTGCAGACAGGTTGTATCCCGTTGAACCCGTGGGTGTGGAAACGATCATTCCATCCGCCAGATAATCAGCCAGAGGCTGTCCGTTGACCTTAATGTTAAATCCGCAGATCCTCAGGCTTCCGCTTCTGGTCAGCACCACATCATT
>CACXGM010000222.1 GCA_902767075.1 uncultured Lachnospiraceae bacterium | reverse complement strand
TCGCCGTGGAGCCTATAGGGCTCGAACCTATGACCCTCTGCTTGTAAGGCAGATGCTCTCCCAGCTGAGCTAAGACTCCGTATCGACTTAGCGCCGACTTAATGAAGTGTACTACATCAAAAGCGCCTTGTCAACAAAAATATTTAATCTCAAAAAGCTTTTACACTTCTCAAGAAGAGCAGGGGAAGAGGGGATCGAACCCCCGTTAACGGTTTTGGAGACCGCCGCACTACCGCTGTACTATTCCCCTAAATGTCGGCTGCCGTTTAGAACAGCAACCGACGATTATCTTAACATAGATTATCTAATAAAGCAAGAAAAAATTTTAGCATCTTTTATGCAACGAATATATTAATACGGCTTGGTTCCGGGAGCATCCGTATCGTACAAGCGATACGCAGCGGCCTGATTTCCCTTCTCATAGAATTGCATTTCGTAATCATAAGAAGCTCCACTTGTGGACATAACCATATAAAAGTCATAATCAGTTTTATTCTGCGGATTATTAGGATCCGTATATGTCATTTTCCAACTTCCCGGAGTCGCACCGGTAGTATCTTTCTCGTATCTGAAAAGATAACTTCCGCTTTCTATACTAAAACTGGAATCATGTTCCTCAATATTAGGGCCATTACCTCCATATGTAGGTCCAACATAGTAATATGCCATAAATGAGGCTACTGCCTTAATGGATGTATCTCTGAACACTATTTTTACGTCTGCGTCTATATCCCGATCTCCTCCTGTAATAAGACTTTGATGTGCCCTAGCACCATTTCCGGAGTCATATATATCATCGTAATAAATAATATCACCGTCCTTCAAAATACCTTTCATAAAAGCTAAATAAGTATTTCTGCACGCTGAAGTGATATTTACAGTATGATCATCTCCTACCGCTATTATCTGGAATTTATCCGATTCAGTAGGATGGGGGCGTCCCATGGCTCCTGATGCATTAAGATAAACTTCACCATTCGCGTTTTGCTGTCCTATAGCGCTTGTCTTTACTGTATATGTTCCCTGTATTTCCACATCTCCTGCAGGCATAACAAAAGTATTTCCGGACATCGTTACTCCACCGCTCACAACCGTCCAGTTTGATATTTCAAAATTTGTATCTATAGGATTTGCTGTTAACGTAACTGTGTCACCTATCTTAGCAGTTGCCGGGCTTGCGGTTATGCTGCCTCTTCCTGAGTTTGTGGGTGAAACAGTAACAGTATACAGTATTGCAGTGAATACAGCCTCAATGCTTACATCCGAGTCAGGCATACTGAAGGTTGCGTTTGCATCCGTCTCAGAAGAAAGGGTTGCTCCGCCACTGACTACATTCCACTTGCTGAATGAATATCCGGCACTCGGTGTAGCTGTGAGCGTTATCGTTGAACCATAAGCAGCAGAGGTGCTGCTTGCACTTGCAGTTCCTCCGGTTCCTGCTGATACGCTGACATTATAGTTGTTTGCTGTAAATTCAGCCTGTATGCTGACCTCCGAGGCAGGCATGGTGAATGTTGTGGTCGCTGCGGCATCATTTGCAAGAGACGCTCCGCCGCTGATCACCCTCCAACCGGTGAACTTATATCCTGTGTCCGGAGTAGCAGTAAGTGTTACAGTGGATCCTTCTGTGGTGCTGGAAGCATCTGCGCTTGCGGATCCTCCGGCGGATGCGCTTACGTCAACTGTGTACTTAGTTTCCTCCGATTCACTACCGTTTGTAAATATCGCCTGTATTCTGATATCCTCAGCAGGCATCACAAAGCTTTGCGATGTGCTGCCGGCGGAAAGAGAGATCTTATTTGTGCTGATCTCCCATCCGGACAGAGAGTATCCATAATCTGCACTGACTGTAAGTTTTACGGTATCACCCTCAGCTGCGGAACTTACATTGGCAGTAAGTTTACCGCCCTTGGATTCATATATGGTAATGGAGTACTTGGTCTTGTTCTCTTCCTTCTGTTCTTCCTTTACTTCTTCGGCCGCAGATTCCTCTTCCGGTTCGGGTTCCGGCTCCGGCTCGGGCTTAGGTTCCGGAGCAGGCTCGGGTTCGGGTTCAGGTTCCGGTTCCGGCTCAGGTTCCGGCTCTGTATCAAAGCTTGGCCATTCCAGATCACCCCACTGGAAATATGCGGGTTCAAGAGTCATGGCATATTCCCAGAATTCCTGCTCGGTAGCGCTGCACACCTCAAGGCACTGGGTCCTGCGCACATCATCTCTGGCTATTTCACTTATTACCAGAAGCGGAAGCTCATAAAGGGTATATTTTTTTATCAGGAATTTGCCTCCGGCCTTGTCATACTTAAGCCACTGGCCGGGCTCCACTTCAGCTACATTGCCCTTTTCATCGACAGCGGAAACATGTCCCTCTATCAGGAAAAGGTCCTCCGCATTGACATAGCCGCAGGTTCCACGGATTCCGACTATCATGGTAGAAGTCTTGATATCGAAGGTCTCATCCTCATCAAGTGCCTTTGTGACATTGAAATAAAGGGATCCGGTATCCAGAAATAATTCAAGTTTCTTTCCCCTTTGTCCCACAGTCGTCTTTGAATTCTGATCCAGGGATATGACCTTATGCTCATCAAGAGCAAGACTCGCAAAGCTCTCTGATGCAGTCAGGACTTTGTTTCCGTCCTTTAATCTCATATTTTCCGTGACGGATACTGCCTTGTCCTTTGCATCCAGAAGATCCACGGTACCCTGCATTCTAAGGAACCTGATGGTGGTGGCGGTCAGATTATTTGATCCTCGGATAATAAAGAAAACCACAAGACCGATAACCACAACCGCTGCTGCAGCTGCGATACCTATGATCTGTGGCTTTCCGAGTTTGACTTTTTTGTCTGTAGTATTTGATTCTGTACCCATAATCTCTTCCTGATATTTGATGATAAAAATCTGTTTTACAAGAAACTCCAAAATAAATATTATCACATCAATATACAGAAAGACAACGTTTTTACAGTATACTTTAGGTATAATCTTTGTTTTTTCAGGAAACTTTATCTATTGCTTCCCCGACATTTGAAACTCCTATCACTTCGATCCCCTTGACCTTGGAGCATTCCTGAAGACAGCCGGAGGGCACAATGCATGTGGTGAAGCCCAGCTTTGCAGCCTCAGATACACGCTGCTTTGCCATTGAAACGCTCCTGACCTCTCCTGAGAGTCCCACTTCGCCGAAGGCAACAAGTTTAGGAGAAAGTGCCTTGTTTTTAAAGCTGGATACCACTGCCAGCACGATCCCAAGGTCTATGGCGGGCTCTGAGATTTTGATTCCACCTGTTATGTTTACGTATGCATCACAATCCGCCAGATGCAGACCGCACCTTTTCTCCAAAACCGCCATCAGCAGATTGACACGGTTATAATCAGTTCCGTTGGCTTGCCTTCTGGGGAGTCCAAAGCTGGTCTGACATACCAGTGCCTGAATCTCAAATAAAAGAGGTCTGGTACCCTCCATAGAGCAGGTGACAACCGAGCCCGAAGCATCTTCCGGGCGTCCATCCAGCATATATTCCGATGGATTCATCACTTCCACCAGTCCTTCGGTCCTCATCTCGAAAACACCGATCTCGTCAGTGGAGCCAAATCTGTTTTTCACTCCACGGAGCACTCTGTAGGAAGCATGTCTGTCACCCTCAAAATAAAGCACTGTATCCACCATATGTTCCAGGACTCTGGGACCTGCAACGGCTCCTTCCTTTGTCACATGTCCCACGATAAAGATGGATATTCCCAATCCCTTTGCTATCTGTAAAAGTACGGCTGTGGTCTCTCTGACCTGACTGACGGATCCCGGAGCTGAGGAAACGTTCTCGTTGTACATGGTCTGGATCGAATCGATCACCACCACTTCGGGTTTTCTTTGCTTTATGACCTCAGATATGGTATCCAGATCGGTCTCGCAAAGAAGGGACATTTTCTCTCCGAACTTGCCAATCCTGTCGGCGCGAAGCTTGATCTGGACCTTTGACTCCTCGCCGGATACGTAGAGCACATTGGTCCCCCCTTCGGAAAGATTCCTGCACACCTGCAAAAGCAGGGTGGACTTACCTATACCGGGATCGCCCCCCACAAGAGTCATGCTTCCCGCTACGATGCCGCCTCCCATCACTCTGTCCAGCTCTCCGATCCCGGTAAGGAGCTTATCTTCCTGTTTGACCGAGACCTCGGACAGAGTCACGACCTCACTGTTCATTGCACTTTTGACCTTAGATACGCCACCTTTTTTGGCATCCTCTTTTGATATGGATTCCTCCACAAAAGTATTCCATTGCTTGCATCCCGGGCACTGCCCCATCCACTTGGAAGACTCGTATCCGCACTCATTACAAAAAAATACGGATGTCATTTTTTTCATGATAATAAAACCCCTTTAACAAGTGTGCGCATCCATGGCGGTGCGCTTATATGATGAAAAACACCCGGGTAAAACCCCGGGTGCAGTAGATTTAAAATATTTAATTATGCCTTGACAACCTTTACATCCACAGCGTCTGCATTTCCGGTTTCAACGCTGATGGAAAGTTTGCCGCCAAGACCGGTCTGAACAGCCCCCGTACTGTTTCCGCCGACGAAGATTTCATAGAGTGTGTCATCCTCGAGTCCAAGTGTGATCTGAACATCATCCTTAGCCTCAACGGTAAACTCAACACCGTCTGCGGTCTCCTTAAAGCCGTTAACTGCGGTCCCCGGAACTGACTCGTAAAGGAAAAGTCCGTTCTTTTCAAGCTTGGTGATCTCGTTAAAGGTCTTAACCTTCAAAAGATCTCCTTCATACGGAAAATCCTCAACCTTTGCCTTGCTGGGCAACTCATAATTGCCGAAGCTAAGCTTTCCATCCGATTCCTTGCGGATCAGTTCTTTAATTACAGCCATACCTTTATTCCTCCGAAAAAAGTCTGTTAAACCATGTTTGTTTGGTAGATCATTTTTATTTTACTTCGGATCAGCCACCAAAGTAAAGGGCTTTAAAAAATTTTAACGAAGTGTTCACATCTGGTTTAATCCTTTGGATTTTTAACCGTGAAGGTGACCTTTCCTTCCTTATTTGCGCCTACGGAAACCTTATCTCCCGGCTTGATGCGTTTAGAAAGTATCTCCTCCGCAAGAGCATCCTCTATCTCGGACTGAATGCCTCTTCTTAAAGGTCTGGCACCCATTTTCTTGTCAGAGAATTTCTTAACGATATGCTCCTTAAGAGCGGCCGTAAAGGTCAGCTTGATGTTCATCTGGCTCTCACATCTGGTGCCGAGTTCCTTTGTCAGAAGGTTGACAATGGCCTTCATATCCTCGTCCGTGAGCTGATGGAACACCAGAATATCGTCGATACGGTTAATGAACTCGGGCTTGAAAGATCTCTTTACCTCCTCCATAACAGCCGACTTCATCTTCTCGTAATCCTTCTTTTCACTCTTCTCCGTGGCAAAGCCGAGATTCTTTGGATCCACGATCCTCTGAGCTCCGGCGTTGGAAGTCATGATCAGTATCGTATTCTTAAATGATACTTTACGCCCTTTTGAGTCTGTTATATGTCCCTCATCGAGTACCTGAAGCAGAATATTAAACACATCGGGATGTGCCTTTTCTATCTCATCAAAGAGCACTACCGAATAGGGATTCTTGCGGATCTTGTCCGTGAGCTGGCCGCCCTCCTCGAAGCCCACGTATCCCGGAGGCGAACCGATCATCTTTGATACGGAGTGGCCTTCCATATACTCCGACATATCCACTCTGACAATGGCATCCTCGGAGCCGAACATTGCCTCCGCAAGAGCCTTTGACAGTTCCGTTTTACCTACGCCGGTAGGTCCCAGGAACAGGAATGAACCGATAGGTCTGTTCGGTGACTTAAGGCCCACCCTTCCTCTTCTCATGGCCTTTGAAATAGAGTCTACCGCCTCATTCTGTCCGATGACACGTTTATGAAGAATGGACTCCAGCTTTAAGAGCCTCTCGCTTTCCTTTTCAGCCAGCTTAGTCACAGGGATCTTTGTCCACATGGCAACAACCGACGCGATATTGTCCTCATCTATGGAGACATCATACTCATCGGAAACATCCTGCATCTTTGTCTGAAGACGCTCATATTTTTTAATGATAGCATCCTGCTTTTCTTTTAATTCATGTGCCTGCAGGAAGGCCTCCATACGGATGGAAAGCTCTATCTGACGATCCAGCTTCTGGATCTGCTCAGCCAGTTCTCTCAATTTGTCAGGCTGCTCAAGACCTTTTAATCTGGCACTTGCAGCCGCCTCATCAATAAGGTCTATGGCCTTATCCGGAAGATTTCTGTCGTTGATATATCTGGCGGAAAGTCTGACTGCTGCTTCCACAGCGGACTGTGTGATCTTCACCTTGTGATGCTCTTCGTATTTGCCCTTTATTCCCTCAAGGATACGGATAGCCTCCTCCTGAGAAGGTTCCTCCACGGTAACGGGCTGGAAACGTCTCTCGAGAGCCGCATCTCTTTCAACATATTTTCTGTATTCGGAAATAGTCGTGGCTCCGATAAGCTGAAGCTCACCTCTTGCCAGGGAGGGCTTCATAATATTTGAGGCATCGATGGCACCCTCGGCGCCGCCCGCTCCGATAAGGGTGTGAAGCTCGTCAAGGAACAAAATGACATTACCGTCTTCCTTGACTTCATTTATAACCCTCTTGATCCTCTCTTCGAATTCTCCTCTGTATTTACTTCCCGCAACCATACCGGAAAGATCCAGAGTAAGAAGTCTCTTGCTTCTGACTGTGGCAGGCACATCCCCGCTGACGATCCTCTGAGCCAATCCCTCCACAACGGCGGTCTTGCCCACACCGGGTTCACCTATGAGGCAGGGATTATTTTTGGTTCTGCGGCTTAAGATCTGAATAACGCGTCTTATCTCATCATTTCTGCCGATAACGGGATCCAGCTTTCCTTCGGCTGCGAGAGCAGTGAGGTCCCTGCTGTACTGAGCCAGCATGGAGGGGCGTCCCTTCCCTCCTTTTCCGCCCAGGTCCTCCTTGACAAGTCCCGGATCCTGCCCGATGGCGGCAAGAGTATCTGCGTATATCTTTTGAAGATTGGTACCGGGTGCAGCCAGCAATCTGACAGCAACATTTTCTCCCTCTTTGATTATCGCCAGAAGAATATGCTCGGTACCTACCTCTTTGTGTCCGAATCTCTCGGCGAGCTTTGCCGCATCACTTAAGATAAGCTCAGCTCTGGGGGAATATAGTCCCTTTTCTCTGATGACAACATTTTTATCAAAGGAGATCATCTCCTTTATCATGTCATTATATTTAACGGGATCGACTCCGTTTTCACGGAGAATCTTTCCTGCGACACTGGTCTCATCTGCCAGGATCCCGGCAAGCAGATGTTCCGATCCGATATATCCCTGATGGAACAGTCTTGCACATTTTGCCGCTTCCTTTAATGCTTCCTGTGCCTTTTGCGTATATTTGCCCTGCAAACTGTTTTCCTCCTGATGTTAAAAACCATATTCCCGATAGATCTCATCTATCAGTTTGTGAACTTCACTCTTTTGAACATTCCTGCACACTGCCTCCACAACAACGTTCCTTAAGCCGTTACGAAGCCTGTGAAGATACTCTTCCTTCGCCGGATCCACTGCTATCACAGCTCCGCGGCGCCTGTCCACCTTTACATATCCGTCCTGTCTTAAGACCGTGTACGCCTTATTCACGGTGTGCATATTGATACCTATATCCTCCGCCAGGGCTCTCACGCTCGGAAGCGGATCTCCGTCGTGATATTCCTCCATGGCGATACCCAGGATTATCTGATTTTTCAATTGCATATACAGTGCTTCATCACTGTTAAAATCAATCTCTATAACCATCTTTTCACCTCGAAGGCCCAAAAGAACAAATCAAAAGCTCACTGTTATAGAAATGTTATAACAGTGAGCCCCTTATGTCAATTTGTAATAAAGAGATTTTATTATCTTTTTAGTTTTGCGGATCCGGGTTTATTCACCGCTGTTATTGTTTAAGAAACCGTAGTCGAAATCGTCATCATCGGGAGTCTTGGGTCTGGGATTTCCCTCTGTCTGAACAGGTCTCGCTCCCTGTACGGGTCTTGCACCTGCAGGACGCTGTCCATTAGGTCCGGTCATAGGTCTCTGTCCTCCCTGAACAGGTCTCGCACCATTAGGTCCTGCGGGTCTTGCTCCTGCAGGGCGCTGTCCATTAGGTCCGGGCATGGGTCTCTGTCCTCCCTGAGCGGGTCTCGCACCATTAGGTCCTGCGGGTCTTGCTCCTGCGGGGCGCTGTCCATTAGGTCCGGGCATGGGTCTCTGTCCTCCCTGAGCGGGTCTCGCGCCGTTAGGTCCTGCAGGTCTTGCAGATCCCTGTGACGGTCTGGAAGGTCCCACACCGGGTCTTGATTCCGAACGTGCCGCGCGGGCCTTTCTCTGCTTTTCAGCGTCCGAGAAAGCAGCCTGATCCTTTGCATCTCTGAGTTTTAAGAAGAAGAAGGCCGTTCCGCCGAGTCCTGCCACCGCAAGAATGATAAAGATTATAAGTGCGGTTCTCAATCCGTTAACGGACTTGGTCTTGTCAGCCAGTTTCTTATCAAGTGCTTTGATATCACTGATCTTGTACTGCACATTAGCGGGATAGTCCAGCAGATACCAATCCTCGCCCTGGAGTTCTGTCTCGTAATCCTTCTGAACTACGGGTTCAGGTTCGGGTTCGGGAGCCGGCTCCTCAGTTGTCTCCGTGTTCTCAACCGGAACATCCGGAACCGGATCGGTGAGCTCTCCGTCGGGAGTAATAAAATCCGAGCGTGAGAATCCAACGAGTTCATTTCCGTCTTTGTTATAAGTGATATAATACCAGTCTCTCTCGTCGTTGCCCTTCTTGATTCCCTTGATGGTAACAACAGTGCCGGGTTCAAGGCTGTCAGTGATGGTGCTGGATGTGGATGCATCCTGGCGTACCCTCACATTCTGATCGAAGGTAACGGTACCGGAAACGGGATTTACCAATCTGATGCTGGGATCGCCTGCGGTAACACTTCCGTCAGCCCCAATGGTGTCGGGAGTCGATCCGTCCGTAATACTGGCAAGATCGGAACGAACATATCCGTTCTCTCCGTTTGCGGTGGTGATCTGATACCAGATATTACCGTCTGCGCCGGTAGTCTGGCCGTTTATTGTTATCGAATCGTCCTTTACAAGCGAAGTGACGATATCGCTGTTTGTACTTGCTTCCTTTCTGATACGAACACCGTCTTTAAGTATTTTACCGGAGCTTGCTGCGAAACTGTTAAGTGACAATGCCGTTACGGCAACGAAAACAGCGGCTGCAGTAGCTATGCCCGATATTATTTTTCTGAAATCGGTGCTAAAACCTTTAGCTCTCATTCTACTAGTCCTCCCACTAAAACCACATAATGTAGACATCATATCTATAATAACACACAATATACTGATTATCCAGCGATTTTAGTGATTTTTGTTTAAGATTGTATTAATTTTCTTTTATGCCTCGTCGATAGCCTTTCCTATATCGTGACGCATGTACTTATTATCGAAACTTACCCACTCGGTAGCCTCGTATGCTTTTGCCCGGGCCTCCTTCAGATCCTTGCCCACAGCAGTCACTCCCAGCACACGTCCGCCGTTTGTGACGATCTCTCCCTTTTCGTTAAACTTAGTGCCGGCATGGAAACAGAAATAATCATCTTTTCCCTCAAATGCCTCAAGTCCCTTGATGGGGAAGCCCTTTTCGTATTTAACGGGATATCCGTCGCTGGCCAGAACCACGCAG
>CACXGM010000221.1 GCA_902767075.1 uncultured Lachnospiraceae bacterium | reverse complement strand
TCAGCGAATTGACAGGATCCGCCGCGGGGGACACCGAGAGCGTCAGGATCTACAACGCCCTTACCGGAGAAGGGAGGGGCCTGTGAAAAAACTACGGATCGGACTTGATGAGATAGCGGCATTCGTTCTGGCATTTACCCTTTCCTTTACCGCAATGACCATCTATGAGGACAATGTGGTAAAGTCTGTTTTGATCTGTCTGGGACTGACTCTTCTTAGCTTTGTGGTCTGCCACTTTGTGAATGAACACAGGTTTATCGGAACCTTCGGGATCATTGTTTTCTTTATCCTGTACTTTGCGGTCATGTTCAGACTGATAACCATTGGTGAGCATACCTCCGGAGCATATTTCTGGCAATGGATGGTCAGCGGAGGAGACATACAGACTCTGGAGATAGAAGCAGGGTCTGACAGTCTGATCGCCATGGGTATGTATATGGCTGTCACAGTCTTTTTCATGGTGACAGTATTCTATTTCAGTGTGCCCACATACAGGTTCGGATATCTGACATTGGTTTCGCTTATGCCATTTGTTCTCTATGCAAAGGTCACAGCGGAGGTGGAGAATAAATACCTTGTCATAGTGGTGCTGGTCAGCATCGTCCTTCATTTGATATGTTCCCGTAAGGTTCAGCCCACCAGGGAAGAATACAAGGCCGCAAAGAAAGCAGGAAGTATATTCAAGCACGAAAACCCGGTTCATCACAAGGATTGGGATATCAGGATAAAGGGCGGATCTGCTTTCTATCTTGGATTTGCTATCGTGGCATTTGTGGTGCTGGTAGCATCCGCATCTGTTCCGAAGAGGAGCGAAGCAAGATTCTATGATATCTTTGAGGATGTTTTCCTGGGAGGAGACACGGAGTCTGCAATAGATGAAAGCTTTTCAAATCTCGCTGATCTTTCCGGAAACGCAGATGATTTCCGTGAAGGGTCTAACCGCCGGTTATATGTTGTGACCGGAGACGATCCTCCGTATTTAAAGAGACAGGTTTTTGATATCTATGATTTTGATATAAACAGATGGTACCCGGAAAACAGGGAGAGAGTGGTCCTGGAACCTTCCGACTGGCTCTCCGAGCAAAAGCTTTTGTCCCTGACATCACTCACAAAAGCACTCTTAAAAACAGATGAGATACAGGAAGGCTTTCTGTCCGAATACGGTATGGAGGGACTGCTTCAAACCGGTCCCATCGTTAATCCTGTGAAGCATTATAATATTACTGCCCAGAATTTCGGCGCGGGTTATTATCTGACAGGCAGCAGGATCTGCGGAGTGTCTCTTCCCGAAACCGAAGATTACTGTGTGTCCGACAAGGGTACTCTCTACAGAAAGGAAGGAGTCCACCCAAAGGACCTGACATATTCCATAGACGTATTCGATCCAAATGAGGGTATAGATGAGTTTCAGAAAATAGGCGGCATGAATATGAATGCCGAGGAATCTCTGGAAATGCTCGATAAAGCGGAAAAAATACTGGTAAACAGAGCGGGAGAAGTGTCTGCAACCAGTGACCTGACAGACAGAGAAAACATGGAACTTCTGGGATTTATCAGTGTTGTTTCAGCTTTCAAAAACGATCTCATCAAAGCAATTACCTATCGTGACAGAAGCAATTCTGCCCAGGGGGTCGTACCGGAAGAAATAACAGAGCTTGCCCTTGATATCACAAAAGACTGTAAATATGACTGGCAGAAAGCCGTTATCCTTGAATCCTATTTTAGAAATAATGATTTTGTTTATGATATAAAATACAAAGCGCCTGATGACAGCCCCTCATATTTTCTTCTGGAGGGAAAGACCGGAACCTGTTCTGACTTTGCGTCCGCATTTGTGCTGATGGCACGGGAGGCAGGCTTGACCGTACGCTATACGGAAGGATTCATTACGGACGACACCTACGGCGATATGTATCAGATCATCACGGAGTCGGAATCCCACGCATATGCGGAAGTGTATCTTGAAAATGTAGGCTGGCTTTCCTTTGACCCTACGGCAGGAGTTCCGAACGCAAACAGCGGTGGTTTCTTTGAACTGCTAAAGAGTCTGAAGGTTGACACCGGACTGATCAGAATACTGGGCTTTGCGGCTATAGTGATCGCCTTTGTCGTATTGATGATAAAGATCTTGATCCCTTTGATGATCGAAATGATCTTCAGGTTAAGGCTGGCATTTGCAAAGCCCGAAAAAACTCTTATTCCCGCATACAAGAGGCTCCTTTCCAAAGCAAGGAAGACGGGTGCTCTTAAGCATACGGGGATCGGAAGAGGGGCGGCTTCTGAATGCTTGGAGCCAACGCCCGGTGAGTTCGCGGATTTTGTGGCTGAGAGGGGATATGATATAACCGGATTCATCATACTCATTGAAAAAACTCAGTACGCAGGGGCAAAGTTCCCCATCACCTCAGTTTCGGAAAAAGAAGCAAAAGCCGTTATAAGAGCTGCTTATTCTGCTGCGTCAAAAGCAATAAAGAAAAAGCAAAAGTGAATA
>CACXGM010000220.1 GCA_902767075.1 uncultured Lachnospiraceae bacterium | reverse complement strand
CTTACAGTTATATTCTTGCCTATGATAATGTTACAACGATGACGTATCATCAACAAGTAACAATTATACTTTTGATTGTTTTTTCTGTTGTGGCGTGAACGATTTTTTAATGGGCACTTTCTGTCCGACACAAACAATTTCCCGAACAGAATGCATTGTTTTTGGCAATTTGGGCGCAATCAACACAAACTTTTTCCCGAACAAGATTGCTAAAACCATGATTTTCGCCAAAACCAACACAAACATTTTATCGAACAGGATTATGTGAACAGGCTGATTTTCGCCAAAATCACCACAAACAATTTTCCGAACAGGATGGTTTTGAGCACAAAAAAAGACGCCTCCCGTCGGAAACGTCTTCGATGTGATATATGGAGAAACAAAAGGATTTATTCACGATCATGAAAGGAATAGCGTATATGGAAGCAGACCTGCTTTCAAGAGACATACCTTTCAAATCTGATAGGCTGGCAATGGCTTTCGGCTGCCATCCCGTCAAAGTCTTGAATTCTATAATATCCAAAGTGACCTATGCGGTCATGGCTTGACCTGAACCTATAAGAAAAGTAGACATGCAAAAGAGCATGTCTACTTTCGTCTTACAGGGTTGCTCGTATTAAGAGCGACTTACTACTACTATTCATCAACCTCATATCCGGCATCTGTACACTTATGTCAGTTACCATCTCTTGTCATCATTTCGATAGTGTTCAATGGGGTTGCGAGAACTTGCCTTCCATCTGGGGTTTTAGCAAATTTGAATATATTCGCCCAATAATCATATGTCTGTTTTCCACCAAATACTGTTGAAGCCATGCTTCTGTCTTTCCATACAGGAAGTTCAACAAGACTCTTAACGAAATTCCGTATATTTACCCAGAGACTGTCAGGAATAGGCTGTTGGAACAAATTCACCGCATCAAACATCGCACCCGTAAAGCTGAAATGCTGCTGAATCAATAGTTTGAGATACTGAACCCAATTATACATGACTTCTTCCTTGCAAAGCCTGTATGCAACCAGATGATCATCCGGAATCGCGTTCCCTTTTCCATCTGCTATCTTCTTTTCGATACGGTATGTTCCGATTTCCTTATCGTATTTCCCAATCAGTATTTCTTCTGCCAGAATGTTGCATAATGTTATAATCTGATCCCTTTCGAGGACTCTTGGGTTCAACCCTTCATCAATCTTATAATCCAAGTTGGTTTTCAGAATCGTTTTAGGGTCGATAAAGGCCGACAGCAGCGTCTTTTCGAATGTACTATATGACAATGGAAGCTCACTGCCTCTTCCTTCAAAGTTAATGTATGATTGGAGTTTATTTTCGCTCGTCCTTGTAACGGTATTTTTCTGGCTGTTGATGATGTATGTCTTGATGTTACCTCGCTCGCCCTTAAAGTACTCAACCATATCCGCTTCTGAGAAATCAAGTTTATCCTCGCTTTTTCCGTGCTCAATCTGGTATTTCCTTATCCTCTCGGCATATAAAGTGTCGTGTAACTGTCTTACGATAGACTTATCGAAAGCTATCTGTTTGAGTTTACTTCCAGCGTTTGTGTTTGTTTCAATCATGCGGTCAACATCGGTATTGAGAAATAACCTGACCACTAGTTCCTTGGTGCCAAGCATGATTTGCGCAACTGCCTTGTGCTGCCCGTCGAATATCTTAACCTTTCCATCATCAAGTCTTGCCAGGCTTAGATGAAGCTGTGGATTACCCTTGTGAAACTCCTTTATCAGGGCACTGATAGAGCTGTTTAGACCTCTTGGATTGATGATTTCATCATGATAAAGATACTCCACTGGGAGCTTTACGAAAGCAGATTCCTCGCCTGACAACGGGTCAAGAAAAACATCTGACGCGTGGATTGTTGTATCCGCCATGTCACTAAACGAGTAGAGCAATCTGCCATTATCGATTTTATATGTAAAATCATACTTTGAACCGTCAACCGCGAGAAGAACATGCTTTAAGGACGGAGTTTCCTTTTTCTCCTCTGCGTCCTTTATGATCTTCGAAAGCTGGGCAAGTGTCCTTGCAACTTCGAGGTCAGCATCCTGCTTCGATTTGTTGCAATGCTCATGCGTCACGGCGAAATTGCTCTCATCATCCTTTCCGTTATTCACCAGCGGTTTAATATGATCAATGTTTGTGTGGTGCAAATCGAGGTCAATCGGCTCTCCGCAAATAAAACAATTATGGCCTTGTATCTCCCAGAGTTTTCTTGTCAGTTTATCATATTCTTCTTTTGATAAACCGTCCAGATATTTTGATTTCCCCATGGTATACTCCTTTCATTCTTCTATCTTTCTATTATTATCCGAAGGAGAATGTGTTTTCTTCTTTTGTATCAATTTTCTTTATAGTAATTCTACTGACTATTCTGTACAGTATTCCGGACTGATAACGCTTCGTTCATCACATATGCGGTCAAGCTGTGACCGCATCTCT
>CACXGM010000219.1 GCA_902767075.1 uncultured Lachnospiraceae bacterium | reverse complement strand
ATACATCGCGAAGTTTTCCGGGTCATAAACCGTATCAACATAGACTGCTGCCCTATCCGCAATGATCATTTTCAGCACATATCCAAAAAGTGCTACTATAAATCCCTCTTCAATGTTCTTTGGCTCGAAATATTTTTTGTTTTTTATATCCTCTATCTGCTTTAGAAGATTGCCGCTCCTCTCGATGGGACCCGCAACCAGCTGTGGGAAGAAGGAGACGAACAGAGCGTATTTTGCAAAATTCTTTTGAGGCTCGATCTCGCCACGGTAAACATCCACGATGTAACCAATGGCTTGGAAAGTATAGAAGGATATACCCACAGGAAGCAGTAGGGACAACTTGTTTTCAGGCGCTGTAAAACCTGTACGTGATGCAATATCTCCCACTATCTCAAAGGCAAAATCCAGATACTTGAATACGCCGAGGATCAGCAGGTTGACTGTGATCCCGGCGGCTATGAGAAGTTTTTTACGCGATACCGTTTTTATCCTCGGAATGAACAGGCCGCAAAGGTATGTTATCAGCGTGCTGGATAGCAGCAAAACAACATACTTCGGATTCCAGCACATATAGAAATAATAGCTGGTGATCAGAAGCCAGATATATCTGACCCGGGTGGGCAGAATATAAAAGACGATCAATACAATTGGAAGAAAGATCAAAAAACTAAATGAGTTAAATAACATTTCTATTATCGTTTCTGTGAATTAATACCATTTCAGATTTCGTCACGCACCTGGAAGATATAAAACTTTAAGTAATAGCTCTCATCGGATGCCCACAAAATGGGATGATCCGGTGCCTGAGTCCTGAACTCGACCTGACGGAGTCGCTTGTGCACGGCCTTTGCAGCCTGCCCTATCACCTCTGTAAAAAGATCCTGAGTCATAAAGTGAGAGCAGGAACAGGTGGCAAAATATCCTCCGTCCTTTACCAGCTTTAAGCCCTTCATATTTATCTCCCGGTATCCTTTGATGGCGTTCTTGGTGGCTTCTCTTGACTTAGTAAACGCAGGCGGATCAAGGACGAGGACGTCTACTCTCTCCCCTGCTTCATACAGCTTCGGAAGTTCATCCAGCACATTAGCCGCACGGAAACGTACTCTGTCGGAGAGGCCGTTTCTTTCCGCATTTGCTGTTGCCTGAGCCACAGCAAACTCCGATATATCAAGCCCCGTCACATCACATGCTCCCGCGAGACCCATATTGAGGGCAAAGGTTCCCATGTGGGTGAAGCAGTCCAAGGCCTTTATCTTTTTCTGCGGATCTCTCCGGCGGCACGCCGCACCGCTTCCCCCGGTAAGTCCCGCGATCACTTGCTGCATAGCCAGACGGTTATATTTCTGATCAAGAAAAAATCCGGTCTTCTGTCCGTTCACCACATCCACTATATAGCGGATGCCGTTTTCCGTTATCTCTACGTTTGTATCAAACTCAGGGCCTATAAAGCCCTTGTACGGCTCAAGTCCTTCCTTCTTTCTGACAGGCGCATCGGATCTCTCATAGACACCCTTTATAACGATCCCATCCTCAGCCATCACCTTCCTAAGGACATCAACAATCTTTTCTTTGAATCTGTCCATTCCCAGTGCCAGGCACTGGGCCACGAGGACATCCGCATACTTATCGACAACCAGCCCCGGCAGCCAATCCGCCTCTCCGAAGATCACTCTGCAGCAGTTAAGGTCGCCGGCATGCATCACCACTTTTCGATACTCCCAGGCATCACGGACTCTTTTTTCCAGATAGGCATCATCTATCTGCTGCTCCGGATTTCTGGTGAGCATACGAATCCTGATCTTTGAGTTCTGATTGATAAAGCCCCGGCCCATTTGATATCCGTCAAAATCGTGAACCTCCACCACATCTCCGTTTTTAAACCGGCCCTCGATCCTGTCTATTTCATTGTCATATATCCAGGCGCCTCCGGCCTTAATCGTGCGGCCCTCGCCCTTTTTAAGTGTTACTATGGATTCGCTCACTTTTATCCTCTTTATTCACAATCCTCTAAATTAATGATGTGTGTATCGTTTTTATTATATACAAGTCGGGCTTTGAATACAACAAAACCGCAAATTCTCTTGACATTTTGGGGGATTTTCTATATGATTTAAAAGTTGACGGGGCATGGCTCAGCTTGGTAGAGCGCTACGTTCGGGACGTTGCGCTTGATGCGCACTTTACAACTTCATAAATTTCTTATCGGGGCGTGGCTCAGCTTGGT
>CACXGM010000218.1 GCA_902767075.1 uncultured Lachnospiraceae bacterium | reverse complement strand
TGGGAAAAGCGGTAAGTGCCGACGGCGGTGACAAGAGAGAATTCTATATCGGCGAGCAGAAAAAGATCGCTGATTTCGCAAACAAGGTACATAACGGAGAGATCGTAAATGCCGCAGGTGAGAAGTTCACCACCGTAGTACAGATCGGTATCGGCGGAAGTGACCTGGGCCCCAGAGCAATGTATCTTGCCCTTGAGAACTGGGCAAAGAAAAACGGATGTTTCAAGATGGAGGCAAAGTTCATCAGTAACGTTGATCCCGATGATGCTGCAGCGGTTCTTGCATCTGTTGATGTTGCACATTCCATTTTCATTCTGGTTTCAAAGTCAGGAACCACACTGGAGACCCTTACCAACGAATCATTCGTTAAGGATGCTCTCAAGAAAGCAGGCCTCGATGCTTCCAAGCACATGATCGCCGTTACCAGCGAGACCTCACCTCTTGCAAAGAGTTCCGATTATCTTCAGGCCTTCTTTATGGATGATTACATCGGCGGAAGATTCTCATCCACTTCAGGTGTGGGAGGAGCAATCCTTTCACTTGCTTTCGGCCCCGACGTATTCGCCAGATTCCTAAACGGTGCAGCAGAGGAAGACAAGCTCTCCGCAAACAAGGATCTGCTTCAGAACCCCGCTATGCTTGATGCACTGATCGGTGTTTATGAGAGAAACGTTTTGGGATACCCTTCAACAGCGGTACTTCCCTACTCACAGGCACTTTCCAGATTCCCTGCACATCTTCAGCAGCTGGATATGGAATCCAACGGAAAGAGTGTAAATCGTTTCGGTGAACCCGTTAATTATGTGACCGGTCCCGTTATCTTCGGTGAGCCCGGTACCAACGGACAGCACTCCTTCTATCAGCTGCTCCACCAGGGAACAAATATCATTCCTCTTCAGTTCATCGGATTTAAGAACAGTCAGATCGGAACCGATGTGGACATCCAGGGAAGCACCAGCCAGCAGAAGCTTTGTGCAAACGTTGCCGCACAGATCGTAGCATTTGCCTGCGGAAAGAAAGACGAAAACAATAACAAGAATTTCGAGGGCGGCAGACCTTCCAGCATCATCATCGGAGATCAGCTCACTCCCGAAAGCCTGGGCGCACTTCTTTCTCACTTTGAGAACAAGGTTATGTTCCAGGGATTTGTATGGAATATCAACAGCTTCGACCAGGAGGGCGTACAGCTCGGAAAGGTGCTTGCAAAGAAGGTTCTCGCACACGAGACCGAAGGAGCACTGAAGGAACTCAGCGACCTGCTTAATATCTAAAAAACAGATGTTAGAGCCTCTTGGGGAAGAGGTTTTAATATAACAAAGAGATCCCAGTAGCTCTTTGAAAATAAAAAAGGCAGCCCGGGGGCTGCAAAGAAAGGGGTACACAGATGAAGAAGGATAGCGTTAAGGTATCATTCTTTCACTCGATCAGGTTCAGACTGATCGTGTCATTTTTCGTTCCGATCGCATGTGTTGCCGCACTGGGTGTTATATCTTACAATAGGGCATCCGCTGCGATCACGGAGGAGTACAAGAATCAGACTCTTCAGACAGCAAACGTTCTGAATGAGTATGTCACACTGATCATTGACAGTGAGAAGGAGGAATTCAAATCCTACCTCGTGGATCAGGATCTTCAATTTTTCTTTAAGGGCGCTCTGGACAAGGAAAAGTCCGGAAACGTGGTGAGAACATATGGCGAGGATCTCCTCTCAAAGACTGTAAGAGACTCAAAGGTTAAGGACGTATATTTTATAGGTGAAGGGTCAAAGACCGTAATGGCCAGATCAACACCGCTTCCCGCGGACACCTATGAGACCTTCATTGCATCAAACGAGGGCGAAGTGCTGCAGGCGGCTCCCACCGAATGGCATCTTTTCGGAAGAAACGACGAGCTGGATACCGCAATGGGAGTTCATGTTGGTGAGTACGCTTTAAGATACGTGAGAAAGCTCGGTAATCTTAATGCCTACATGCTTGTTGATTTCGATGCGGAGACCATAAGAGGTGCTCTGAGCATCCTGGAAGCGGGTGCCAATGGTTATTCCGCCATTGTCACCACCGATGGAAAAGAATTCCACTCGGACAGCGCAGATGACAATTCCGGAGTTATCTTCGGACAGAGCTTCTATGAAAAGGCTCTTTCTTCAGAGGATCTATCCGGAGCATTTATGGTGAACAGAGGCGGAGACAAGTATCTGTTCGCATACAGCAAGATCAACGAGAGCGGTGATCTTGTTGCCGCCCTTATTCCACAGAGCGATATTGTGGCAAGGACCAATAACATCAAGATATTCACCATTATACTGACCGCGTTTGCAGTGGCGATCAGCCTTGTTCTCGCAGTATTGATCTCTGCCAGAATGACACACACCATCAGCTATATCCTCAGAAAACTTAAGAAGGTAGCCGGCGGTGATCTGACTACCGAACTTCACGCCAAGGGTAAGGATGAGCTGGCACAGCTCTGCGGCGGTGTGAACAACATGGTCGGAAACGTTAAGGGGCTCATTACAAAGGTTAATGAAGTGAGCAGCGAGGTACAGGCATCCTCGGATCAGATGGAAACTGCCGCAGGTACCTTTAAGGCTACTTCGGACGATATCAAGACTGCCGCAGGCAGGATCGAAGACGGAACCGGCAGACTGGACAGCAACTCTGCCAACTGCTTAAAGAACATGGACGATCTCTCCGGTATCATCACCGAAGTAACCGGCAATACAGAGGAGATCACGGAATTTACCAGAGAGACGGAAAAGACCATTGAGGAAGGAATCGCTTCCGTTAAGGGTCTTACCGACAGTTCCGATGCAACCAGCCGTATCACGGAGGATGTTATCACCGCGATCAAAGAGCTGGAAAAGAAACTCGAAGCTGTTCATGATGTGGTTAAGACCATCAACGGTATTGCAAAGCGCACCAATCTGCTGTCGCTGAATGCGGGCATCGAAGCTGCGAGAGCCGGAGAAGCCGGACGTGGATTCACTGTTGTGGCTGAGGAGATCAGAAACCTTTCCACCCAGTGCATGGAGTCCGCGGGCAGGATCAGTGATATCGTAAATGAAGTGGCGGAAAAGACCGGAGATGTGGTAAATACTGCCGGAAAAGCAGAGGATATCGTTGCTTCGCAGGCAGCAGTGGTGGAAAAGACCAAGGAATCCTTTAACACGATAAACAAGCAGGTATCACGCTTTATCGAATCCCTTGATACCATCTGTGAGAATGCAAGACAGATGGATGGCGCAAGGTCTGAGACTTTGACTTCCATTGAGAGTATCTCGGAGATCTCCGGAGAGACGGTCACCCGTGCAGGTGAAGTAAACGAGGCTGCAGAGAAACAGGAAGCAGCCATCGACAATCTGGAAGCTGCATCGCGCCAGCTTAAGTCAAAGTCCGAGGAGCTTATCAGCCTGCTCGGAAGTTTCCAAATTTAAAAGTGAACAGGAGAATTGTTTAAATGAATAAGCCTGTAGAGATCAGAGATACAGAGCATAGATTTGACAGTTTCAAAAATGGAGAGGCGTTTCCCGGTAAGAACGGGGGACGCCTCCCTGCCATGGGATGGAATTCATGGAATGCCTTCGGAAGCGGCAATACGGAAGCACTCACAAAGATCATGGCAGACAAGATAGTAGAACTGGGCCTGGATAAGCTGGGATACAAATATGTGGTTCTGGATGACGGATGCTATAAACCTGAGAGAGTGGAGGGCCTGTTATCAAACGAGGAAGTTAAGTTCCCCTCCGGATTTAAAGCTCTTGCGGATTATATTCACCACAAGGGACTTAAATTTGGTATGTACAATGATATCGGCACAAACCTCTGTGCAGGTGCTGCAGTGGGAACCTGCGGACACGAGGATATCGATGCAAAAAGCTATGCCGATTGGGGCGTAGATTTCATCAAGGTGGACAATTGCTATTACCTTTGGGATAATGCTACCTTTTCCGATGCGGAGAATGCCAGATATACCTATGCTCCAAATATTAAGGGAGTGAAAATAACCGGAAACGGACTGGATACAAAGCTGTCAGCACATGGTACAGGTATTTTGAGCGGCAAGGGAGCAACATTTGAGAAGATAACCGATGGTTATGAATGCTATGCGACGGGAATAGGTACCTTTGACGGCACCGGACCGGAGCACTCACCTGTGGGAGATATCAGTTCGGAGCTTGTTTTTAATGTTTATGCACCTGCAAGTGGGAAGTATGGCTTTACCGTGGAATACGCAACCGGCCGCGAGCCCGGATGCGGTGAGTGGCTTCAGGTTGCTGTCGGAGAGGGAGAAAACTCTAAGGTATTCTTTGATGATCTGCTTCCCGGAACGGAAGGAAAGGAAGTATTTGCAGTATCGCCTGAAATAGAGATAGAGCTTAAAGAGGGCGAAAACGTTCTGCGCATCATGAATCACAGAAGACAGGAGAACACGCTCTGCTCCTATGATGCACTTTTCAAAGGATTCCTTGAGGCAGATCCCGACAGGGATATAGTGCTCTCAATATGCGAATGGGGTAAGACTCAGCCCCAGAGCTGGGGCTATAAGGTGGGAGATTCCTGGAGGATCCTGAATGATATCACCTTCCAGGTGGGAAGTGACGGTGACCCCGGCCGCGGAGCCTGGGCAAGTGACTATACCACAAGCGTTTGTGCGCAGTACAACAAAGCAGTCATTATGGACGAGTTTGCGGGTCTTGGAAAAGGATGGAACGATCCGGATATGCTGATGGTGGGTATGAACGGCCTGGATATGACCATGTGCCGCACCCACTTTACCATGTGGTGTATGATGAATTCACCTTTGATGCTGGGTCTTGACTTAAGACGAGTTGAAAAGGGTGATGAAATTTATAATATCATTTCAAACAGAGATCTGATCGCATTGAATCAGGATCCTCTCGGAATACAGGCTAAGCGTATCTATATGACCTACGAGGAGCGTGAGGACTGGGACAATGAGCCGGAAGAACTCTGCCGCCCCGACAAGGCATATATCAGGGATAATGACCGTGTGGATGTGCTGGCGAAGCCCCTTGCGGATGGCCGCATGGCGCTGTCCTTTATTAACCTGAGTGACGAGAAGCGGGATGAGCCCATTACGGTGGACAGATTCAGGATCCTCTCATACCTTGGAGATAAGGTGGTGAATCCTGATAAGATCAGAAATGCACATGCCATAGAGGTGAGAAACCTATGGACAGGCGAAGTAAAGCGTCTTGAGGGAGAGGAATTCTCTGTGAGCGGTATCGAGCCCCACGACAATGTGACACTTCTTGTAACAGCACTGGATTGATGATCATGGATAGGATTACGGTTGGTGAATTTGCGCATATTCTGATAAGAGAATGCGGTGAAAAGCCTGGTGCTGAAGATAATCCCTTCGCTGAAGAAAAACCTGATGCCAAACCGGGGATTCGGATTTCCGAAGGTATTGCACGACGGATAACCGATGGTTATATTAGCGACGACATGCTTGACAAAAGAGCAGCAGCAAAGATCACTCATTTATTCATACGTGACGTGTTTGGAATAAAAGATCTGGATAACATAGATCCCGCAGAAAAACTGCGGGATCTGTATGATTGCAGGGTATGTGTGAATCATATCGCACAAATGTATCTGCGCGGGATCATGGATGCTATTGAGATGAAGAGTGCAACCGGAGATCCATTTTACATCTTTGACGGAAGGGGAACAGTTTCTGTGACAGACGCTCAGATGATAGCGGCGAAGGTGAAAAGACTACTCGGGTCTTCGCAGCACGACTGAGTTTTTGTTATAAAACCTGGCCATGTGGACATTCTGCCATTCACCCGCATCATATTTTATATCCTCAAAGAATAACAGGTATGGCGGCGAAGAAAAGGCATCAAAGGTTACATCGGTAACGGAGTCGTCATTCAGAACCTTAAGCCTTTCAAGGTATTCTGCCTCGTACTGAGCAGCCTGTCCCGATCTGAGGGACTTTATTGCGCTCACGGAAGTGAGTGTGACACCGCCGTAGAAATACGCCGCAACCAGAAAGGCTGCGCCTCCCATCACAAGTCCGGGAAGCAGGAAGCGCTTTTTTATACGTATGTGCTCTGCTGACAAACTGGGCTTTTTTTCATATATTTTTCTCAGGACCCATCCGGTCCAATAGATCACATTTGCAAACAATAGAATATAAAGAGACAGTCTGTAAATGTTTATTACTCTGCCTGCACCCAATATACCCAGAGAGTACATAGTAGGGACAAACTGTGAGGTGTAGAGACAGTACGTGATCAGCGTAAAGATGACAGGATATCTGAAAGTCTTTTTCCCGTTCATAGCTTTATTTTTCACGATCCCGATGATAAAGGGGATCATCAGCAGTATCAGGATGATAACCGTTGGATACAGGTTGGAGATTATATATTTTCCCGATGCCCCAAAGGATTTAAGAAGAGACAGAATGATGCTGTTCTTTTCAACACCTGTGGCATCCATTCTGCTCCTGTTGCCCGGAGCCAATACGTTTATTATGAAAAATGCTGAATAGACTGCGGCATCCAAGGTGACGATCACGCGGCCGTGGAGATTTCTCACCCAGACAGCAAATACGAGGCAGATAAAGGATGCAAAGCCGAATATTGCGGAGATAAAGTTTCCAAAGGATATGAGTATGGACAGGATAATGATGCCGATCTGTAAAAAAGTAATCCTTGCCCCGGGCTTAAAGGGAGTGCCTGTATTCCGGTATGAATGCTGCAGATAGTGAAACATCAAGGCATACAGAAGCACTGTCATATTGAATCCCATGGTGTACAGAAGTGACCCGCAGAGCCAGTAGAAGGATTCAACGGGGTAAGGGACCATCAATATCTGAAACACTATCAAAAGGCAGGAGACGATGCCGGTATTGTACACATCGCCGCCCAGTGCCTTGATTCCGATGAGCATAAAGAGGATGAGTTCGGAGACTACCAATCCCCCCAATGTGAGAAAGGTTCCGATATAATAGTGATCCTCGGCTATCATTACCATAATAGAGGAGCCCAGCCATTCCATGGAGAAGGTCCCCTGCCAGTCGAAATAGTAATGATATGCATAAACAAACTGATCTTTTAAGACTTCAAAAATGGAGTGGTTTGCCCGCCATGCCGCGATGGATGGCTGAATATAACTGTAGTCATCCGCACTCATAAAGTTGTAGCGGGAAATGATAAAAAGCGGAACCACTGCCATGATCAGTATCAGGACCGACAGATAGAATATGATTTGATTTACGGAAAATAATGGTTTCTTCTTCATCTCTATATTGATATTAACCTCCTGGTCAATCCTTGTCATTATACCACCCGGAAGGATCAATGGCTATAGCACGGAGGATTTCGTAATCAATGAAAGGTGTGATATAATATAACCGTTTGTTGACACAGAAGGCTCTGAATACGAACTCTTTTTGGAACAGACAAAACAGGAAGATAAAAAGGAAAAGAATATGGAATTTGTTATTTCACATCTTGCAAAAAGCTACGGCAGACACAAGGTTTTGACGGACGTTGACTATGCATTTCAGGAGGGAAAGATCTACGGACTTCTGGGCAGGAACGGTGCCGGCAAGACCACTCTTTTCAATTGTTTAAACAGTGATATCGAGGTTGATGGAGGAAGCTTTTATTTTCACACCGAAGGGACTGATACTCCTGTAGGATCCGATGATATCGGTTATGTTCTGTCCACTCCCACAGTCCCTGATTTTCTCACGGGAAGGGAATTTCTCAGGTTTTTTCTGGATATTCATTCTGACAAGATTAAAAATCCCAAATCTATAGAAGAGTACCTGGACTATATGATGATCCCCATGGATACCAGGGACAGACTCTTAAAGGATTATTCTCACGGCACTAAAAACAAAATGCAGATGCTGATCAATATAATCGCTCAGCCAAGACTGATGCTTTTGGATGAACCGCTGACCTCACTTGATGTGGTGGTGGCAGAGGAGATGAAGGACGTATTAAGGGGACAAAAGGAAGGGAAAGTGATAATCTTTTCCACCCATATACTTGATATTGCGCTGGATCTGTGTGATGAGATAATCCTGCTTAATCACGGAAAATTAGAACCGGTGGAAAAGTCAGATCTTGATAACGAAGACTTCAAGAATAAAATAATAGAGGCGCTCAGGGATGCGGAGAATACTTAATGCTCTCAGGATCACCACGAGCCTGAGAAATACAATAAATATAAATGGGATACTCCACGGCATCAGATGCCTTCCGTTTTTTGGAAAATATATCAGCGAGAGGATCTACGGCATCCGTGTGTTCAAGATCCTGGCAATGATAGTATCGGTCCATGTGGAGATCTTCAAGGCCTTTGCGGGAAAACTATGTCTTTTCCTGTTTCTGTTTTTTGCCTCCGGGGCCATCAGTTCATACAATGAGCTTAGTCAAAAGACATTATTCATCTATGGATTTCTGGTGCTGTCACTGGGTACATCTTTCACCTTCAGCGTGTTCGAGGCATCACAGGAATCTGAATACGGAGTGCTGATGCTGGGCATGGATGCAAAGGAATTTGTGCTTGGAAGACTTATATATAAATGCGCAAGTATCGTTGTGGGAAATATCGTATTTGGAATTCCGGCAGCTTTGCTGGCAGGGGTGAACTGGTACCTGGCACTGCTTCTTCCCGTGGTGGGAGTGGCTTTCAGGGTGACTCCGCTGGGATTGGAGATGCTCATATATTCTGCAAAGCTCTCTATGGGCCGCAGACTGAGCCGGAAAGGTCTGCCGGTATCCATCGTCGGAAGTATGGACTTAAATGTGGGCATCATCAGCCTGATCCTGGTTATCGGAGGCGCAGTTACCCCCTTTGTTGTAAAGAGGGATCCCTTTTTGATCATAGCATTGATCTATGTGGCTGTGGCTTTGACTACGATCCCGGGGATATTCCTGATCAGGAGATTTCCCTATGGTTTATACAGAACCGCCATCAGTGATGAGCAGACCAGAAAATATATCATAAAGAAAAAAGAATACAAGCAGACTCACGGCTATCAGCGGGCGGAGATAAACAGTAATGCAGAAGTTAAGACCCGCTCAAAAGGCTTTAAGTATTTAAATGATATATTCGAGAAAAGACACGGAAAAGTGCTGTGGGGCAGACTTATCGGGGCTGTTATCGGAACTGCCGCCTCCATCTCTCTTGCTTCTATCTTTCTTTATTTTGAATTAAAGCATGGAACGGGATCGGAATCTGTTCTGAGATTTGTGTTTTCATATCACTCCGGCCTGTTTACCGTCATTTTGCTGATGATCAATTCCGGTGCAAGCATTTCCCATGCCATGTTTTCCAGCTGCGACTCGGCTATGCTGGTATACGGCTTCTACAGGACACCTGCAGCCCTTAGGAACATGTTCAGGCTGCGGATGGGCACCGTGATCAAATATAATCTCGCCCCTGCGCTGATGATGGGGGTGTATTCGATCGTGGTGACAGCCATAACCGGCGGTGAAGCTTATCCCATGCAGTATATTTCAACGCTTCTGCTGGTATTGGTGAATCTGGTATTCTTTTCGGCAAGGCATATGGCTATATATTATCTGATCCAACCCTACTCCAGCGATTTTATGATCAAGTCGAAGCTCTATGTGGCGCTGTCCTCCGTAATATTTGTGGTCTGCTTTATACTTATCTTTATCCATGTTCCTGTGTGGATATTGGCAGGTGTGTGGAGCATTATAACCATCGGTTACATTGTGATCGCCGGTATTCTGATATACCGTTTCGGCCCCAGAACTTTCAGGGTGAAATAAGAGAATATGAGCAGAACAAAGAGTCGCTTGCGACTCTTTGCGCGCCGGTGCGCGCAAGCTTTAGCTTGCATTATTCATCTGCGCACCGGTCGCATCC
>CACXGM010000217.1 GCA_902767075.1 uncultured Lachnospiraceae bacterium | reverse complement strand
TTCTCCGGATTGATATCCATCTTTCCCGCTTCTATCTTTGAGAAATCAAGGATATCATTGATGATATTGAGAAGGTTCTTTCCCGAGCTCTGTATCTGATGAAGATAATCTTTAACAGTATTGGAAAGGTCCTCACGAAGCGCCAGCTCCGCCATACCGATAACGGCATTCATGGGAGTCCTGATCTCGTGGGACATATTAGCCAGGAAGTCTGACTTCATCTTAGCCGCGCGCTCCAGCTGATAATTAACCTCTGTGATGGCGCTGAGTCTCAGAATGGAATCGGTGGTGTCATGAAGCATGTAGATTGTTCCCAGGAAATGCCCCTTTTCGCAGATCTCCAGCTTGCTGACCCTGAAGTAATACTCGCCTACTTCATTACCGCAGATTACCACCTCGATGCCTTCGATATTGACTTTGCCCTCAAGCCACCGGTTAAGCTTATCCTTGTCCCGGAAGTCCTGTATCATTTCCTTTGTGAAAATGCGCTTCAGCACATCATTCATATAGATGGGCTCATCATATTCATTATACAGAATGAAGCCGTCGCTCATATCGTTTGCAAAACGCATAAGCGACCAATCCTGCAATTTGATATTCGGATAGTAATAAATGAGGTAAAATGCGATGATACAAACCGGTGTCAATACGATACAGAGTATCCAAACAGGCCAGTTGTATTTTTGCGCAAGGAATTCCAGAATAGCATAAAACAGTTCAAATATGATAATGGTCCAGAATTTGCCCCTGAAGCCTCTGGGCATATGATAACATCCGATAAAGGCTGCAATTATGATCAAAACGGAATTGACAAATAAAAGCCCCCTGAAGGCTCCGAAATGCCAGACATAATTGGTGGCATTTGCATTCTCCGCAACCCACCAGTTGCTTCCGAAAAGCACATGTTTTGAAAAGGTGATCAACCCGCTTCCCAGCAGATTTCCCACAATGATAATAGTCTGATACAGGCATATCAAACCCGAGGGAATCATGAGAACTTTAGACTTTTTAGCCGCCGAAATATCGAGAATAATACAAAGGGCAGCAAAATAAAGCCAGGCATGCAGGATATAGAAACAAGAAAGCGCATTCCTGGCCATGGCAATGCCCGAACTGCCCAACAAACAATAGTTAGCAATATTGCAGCAGGCCAGGATCAGGCAATAGCCGATAAAACCATATTTTTTTCTTCTCTTTCTGATGCCCAGAGCCATACATATAAGGGCTATCAGAGCACATGCAAGAAATGCAATTCTGAGAATCATTTAAGTAACCTTATCTGAGTAGCTTAAGCAGGTCAGCGTCATAGGAATCTCTGAAATAGGTGATGGCAGATTCCGTTGCTTTCCTGAATTCTTCAAGGTCGGGATAGGTGATATTCATTCCGGCCTCTTCAAGTTTCTGAACATATTCTTCAGTCTGATTCTTTATGAGTTCGCGATCGGTGTCCTCAGCATTACGCGCAGCTTCCTCCAGGATCTTTTGATCCTCCTCAGAAAGCTTGTCCCAGACATCCTGACGGATGACAAAAAGCATTACATCATAGCTGTGATTGGTGATGGCAAGATTTGACTGAACTTCATAAAGGTTATTGTTATAGATGACAGGAATGGGATTCTCCTGTGCATCAAAGGTTCCGTTCTTCAGTGCATCATATACTTCGTTAAAGGGAAGTACCTTCGGGGTAGCGCCCAAAAGCAGCATGGTCTGCATAACTATCTGATTTTCCGGCGTGCGGATAACCAGTCCGTCCATATCCGCTACGGAATTGATGGGGCCCACCTTGTCCGAGGTTGTTACACATCTGAAGCCGTTGTCATAATGGGCAAGTACCTTGATATTATAGGCTTCCAACCCGCTCTCAGCCTTGGTTTCCACAGAGCCGTCCACAAACTCCCATGCATCTTCGAATCCGTCAAAAAGGAACGGAAATGCAGAAATACCCACATTGGGCTCATAGCTTGCAAAATTTCCCGCACTGGAAGCAGTGATATCAACAGTACCGTTTACCACGCCCTTTATCAGGTCTGAATCGGCACCGAGCTCGCTGTCAGGATGGATCTCGATCTGAACACGGCCCTCAGTCTTCTCCTCCACCTCTTTTTTAAACTGCTCCGTAGCCACCACTCTGGGATCCGAACCGTTGGTGGAAAAGCCCGCCTTTAATACGACCGTTCCGTTTCCGTCCGATCCTTTTCCGCATCCGCACAATAATATGCAAATCCCTGCTGAAATAAAAAATGTAGCGAATTTAGATGACTTCATGCAATAACCTCCGCTTCCGATGTTTCCCGAAATTCTGACGCATTTCGAGCGGAAACCATATCCTGTTAAATTATAACATAAAAGCGGTCCTCATGTGAAGACCGCCTATCATATATATTCGGATATTTAGTTCTATATAAAAAAACAGTATTAAATATACTTTAACAGTTCATCTCTGTAGGGATCGAGTCTTGAGTCCGTCAGACCAAAGTTCATGGACTTGTACGTCCATGTAGCTCTGCCTATACCGTAATACTCAAAGGCCTCATTGATAGCCTTGTACCAGGTAACGATCTCATCGGGCTGAGCGATATCAATGACTCCGTACTCTCCGCAATAGAGCATGACATTTCTCTCTTCTGCGATCCTTACCGGCTCTTCAAATCTTGCCTTAAAGAAATCCGCATCAATGCATCTGTCAGGGGATGTGGGAATATGAAATGTCTCCAGCATCTCGGGAGCCTTTTCCTTAACTATACCCTCCATATCTCCAAGGGTCTGCTTGATGGAAAGCCTCAGATCAGTTGGAAGCTTCTGCACCCAGAATGCACCCTGATGGGTATATACAAGAGGATCATAATTGTGGAAATTATAAACTATATTCTCATCCACAGGAAGCGGAAGATCCTTTACCGCATCTCCCGAATTGTTCCAATATCCGCCCAGCAGGATCTTTACAGTGGGTGCCAGGGCTCTGATCCTCTTAATACATGCAACGGATATCCTGTTCCATCTGTCGCTGTACTCCTTGTCCGTCACCTCATTTAAGAGTTCAAAGACCACCCTGTCTTCATACTTTGCATATCTTCTCGTCAGTTCTTCCCAGAGCTTATAAAATCTCTCCTGAAAGGCTTCATTATCAAAAAATCCCGATTCGCCGTATCCCAGGTCAAAAGAATATCCATAGGTCTTGTGAAGATCCAGCACCATGTTAAGGCCGTATTTTCCGCACCAGTCAATGGCTCTTTGGATATATCCAAAGCCCTCTTCCATATAGTTACCGTCCTTATCCTCCACCAGCTCATAATCAATGGGAACACGCACATGATCCGCACCCCATCCGGCAACAGTCTCAAAATCCTTCTCAGTGATAAAGGTTTCGTATCTTTCCTTTGTATGATTACACTGTGACAGCCAGCCCCCCAGATCGATACCCTTCATGTATCCTTCAAATCTTTTAAGCATATGAATTCTCCTTTAAAAAACAGCCCAAAACGTATATATGAAGAATAATATATTTTCATTTATTTCTATATCAAATCCGTTGCTTAGGTGTAACATACGTGGTAAAATTGTAGGAGTTTCGAAGAAACGAAGCAATCCGTAGTATCACAGGTTCACTAGAAGGAGTCCCCATGGCATACAATCGAGAATTCACTAATCAGTTATTACAGAGACTTGAGAATAATCAGACACATAAACAGTACAAGAGCGAGACATATTTCTACAACATAATCGCGACGGGCAATCTTGAGGAGATCAAGGCCATCATCGCCAATGCCAAAGACGTTGAAGAATACGAAAATATCGACTATGGCAAGCTTTCCGAGGATCCGCTTCAGAATGCCAAATATCATGTAGCGATCTCCACCGCGCTGGTGACCAGATATTGCATCAATCAGGGACTGGATCCCGAGATTGCTTATACTATGAGTGATGTCTATATTCAGAAAATGGACAAGATGACCACCAGGAAGGATGTAACTACCCTTCACAGCAATATGCTCCTTGATTTCACCAAGCATATGGCGGAGCTTCCAAAGCAAAATGTATACTCTCTTCAGACCATTGAAGCCATGAATTATGTAAGAAGACATTATACCGATAATATAAATGTGGAATCTGTGGCGGATGCCCTCAGAATAAACAGAAGCTATCTTTCGAAATTATTCAAAAAAAATACCGGCATCTCACTGGGGGAATTCATCCGGAAGGAGCGAATAAAGGCTGCAGCCAATATGCTCGAATTCTCGGATTATTCCGCCTCAGAAATAGCCGAATACCTGCACTTTTCTTCCCAGAGTCACTTCATCCAATGCTTTAAAAAAGAGATAGGATGTACCCCGGCCCAGTACCGAAATACATCCCACCCTTCAATATAGGAAGATGAAAAAGAAATATGTTTTCTTTTCATAGACTATTATATATAAATCAGGACTTAATTATATCAAATTTGTTGTTTCTATATCATGTTAGTGTACAAACGCAACATTATTTTCCCTAATGAAGATTCGGGGAACCCTAGTATTTATTAGGCTTGTGAGTTCGTAATTAAATCTTCCGGAGAGATCACCGAGCTCTTCTGCCGTAACAGATTCGTTGCTCTGTCTTCCCAGGAGGACTACTTCATCCCCCTCTTTTACCCCCTCTATCTCGCTCACATCCACCATAAACTGGTCCATACATATCCTGCCGATGACGGGGCAGCGCCTGCCGTGAATAAGGACGCTTGCCTTCCCGGTAAGCAAACGGGGATATCCGTCCCCATACCCCAAAGGAACCGTGGCAACCTTTACATCCCCTTTGGCGGTATATAGCCCACCGTAGCTTACGCTCTGACCGGCGTGAATAGTTTTTATAAAAGAAATGTGGCTATGCAGGGACATAACCGCCGTGAGCTTCACATCGCCGGTTTCAACCTCATCGGAGGGCATCATGCCGTAAAGTGTGATACCTGCCCTGACCATATCCATATGAGCCTCGGGAAGTTCCAGTATGGAGGCACTGTTACCGCAATGCTTGATGGGGATCTTTACCCCCGTCTCCCTCTCTATACGGTCGGTGAATTCCTTAAACAGCTTGATCTGTCCCTTGACGGAGGTCTTGTCATATTCATCCGCTTTTGCAAAATGAGTGAATACTCCCTCAAGTTCCAATTCCTCTCTCGACAGACAATCTCTTACGAATCTCATTCCCTCATCATCCGGGGAGATCCCGATCCTGCCCATTCCCGTGTCAACCTTTATATGGACCTTTATCTTCCTTCCGGTCTTTTTGGCAGCATCGCACAGACCGTCCAGTTCATCAAACCTGAAAACCGCGGGTCTGATATCATTTAATGCCAATTCCTCATAGCAATAGGGAAAAGAATATCCCAGGATCAGAATTGCTTTCTTTAATCCGGCATTTCTCAGTTCAAAGGCTTCCTCAGGAGTGGCCACAGCATAACCAAAGCAATAGTCAAGTTCTTCCAGCACCTTTCCTATCTCTACCGCACCGTGACCATAACCATTGGTTTTGATAACGCCGAGCATTTTAGTGCCCGGCGCCAGGTGTTCGTGCATTGAATTCATATTGTTTACTATTGCATCGAGATTTATGACCGCATATCCTCTGGCGTATTTTTCCAAAGCTCCTGCGTATTTTTTTTCGTCAAATTCTTCTGAAATGATCATTTCTTGTTTTCTTCGCTTTCAGCCTGTTTCTTCTTTTCAAACTCAGATTTTGGGATGGGGTGATGCTCATCGGGATTGTATCTTAAGTCAAACAGCTCCACCACGTCCGGTCCGAAAATATCATGCATATAGGAATAGATCTGATGATTCTTTGCTTCCTTTTCCTGCTTTCGGATAAGATTCTTTTTCAGTTCTATCCTGGTGGCAGTGAGCCATTCACCCAACTCTTCTATATCATCCGTATACTCATCCATGGTCTCATAGCAATGTTCCATGGTGACCAGCATAAGTTTACGATTGACCTCATTTATCTCTCTGGGCAGATCTACTATCTCATCATCATAGGCAGCCAGCTTTTTGTTACAGTCTTCCACCAGTTTTTTATTCTTGGCAACCTGTTCCTCCGCCGCCTTATCGCCGTTTGATGCCGCATCCACAAGAGTCACGATCTCTTCCATCAGGCGTTTCTTGAGCTTTTTGATCTCCTTTGTCTCAGAGTTTACCTTGCCCTGCCTTTTGAGAAGGTCGTTCAGCTGATCCTCCAGCGGCTTTACGTCCTTGCGCCCAACCTCTCCAAGCAGCTTATACCACTTGTTGTCAAGGGTCAGCACAGGGATTTCTTTTCCCAGAAGAGAATCCTTAAATGCACTTTCTTTATCCTTACCCGATTTATTGGCCATAGCAATCCTCTAAATCTTACTGCTTCTCCCTGTCATATCTGCTGATATTGTAGGAAAGTTTCATGAGGCTGTCGGAGAGATGTACGTTTTCAACCTGCACCCCTTCCGGCACGTTCAGATCAACATGGGCAAAGTTCCAGATCGCTCTTATCCCGTTATTGACCAGCATATCCACCAGTCCCACCGCACCGGTCTTTGGGATCGTGAGTACCGCTATATCTATTTTATTACTCTTCAAAAAATCTTCAAGTTCATTTATCAGGCGGATCTTTTCTCCCCGGACTTCTTTTCCTACAAGTTCCGGATCCTTGTCAAAAATCCCTCTGAATATAAAGCCTCTTCTCTCGAAATTAAGATAATTACCCAGTGCTCTTCCTAAGTTTCCCGCACCGATTATAACAAAATGATATTCACGGTCCAGTCCAAGGATCTTGCTCATCTCTGTGTACAGATAATCCACATTGTATCCATATCCCTGTTGGCCGAAGCCGCCGAAATTGTTGAAGTCCTGGCGTATCTGTGAAGCGGTGACATTCATCAGTGTACTGAGTTCCTGTGAAGACACTCTCTCCACACCGTTTTCTTTTAATTCTCCCAGATATCTTAAATACCTTGGCAGTCTCCCCACAACAGCCTGCGATATACCTTTTTCCTGCATTTACGGAGTCCTCCGTGCAAAGATTGATATTTTTTTAACCAATTCTATTTTAGGAAAAATATAAACTAAAGTCAAGTTAAGAACATATTTAAACAAATAGAGGGCCTCCCTTTCGGGAAGCCCGGTGCCGCTTTTTATTCTATCCGGATTCAATCTATCTGGATTCAAAGAATTCATCTATATTCTTGATCCACTCTTCCGGCGGCATGGTTTTTAACAGATATTTTTCCGGTTTCAGGGCCAGAACATTCATGACGCTCTCTTTATCATTCTTTGCGGTCAGAAACATTACAGGTATATTCTCAGTCTTGATCTCGCTTCTGATCATCTCCAGGACCTTTGCCCCCGATATGACGGGCATCTCATAGTCAAGAAGGATCAGATCCACCTCATTTGTGGCCAGGAAGGTAATGGCATTCATTCCGGAATTGGCCATATATACATGATATTTCTCGGACAGAAGACTCTTTATCATACGAAGCATTGTGGGATCGTCATCGACGATAAGTATCCTCTTTTTTGCTTCCGCCATAAGCCCCTTTTCCACGGCCTTGTCCAGCTTTGCCGCCAGATCCTTGACATTTAAGGGTCTCACCAACAGATCCGTGACACATTCGCTTCCCATTATCTTTGCGCATTCATCTATCTCTTCCTGACTCCCCACCAGGAACAGATTGACTTCGAGTTCGATCACGTGATCCCTGATAAAAACAAGAAGATCTGTAGCCTTTGCGATCTCCGAATCAAGGTATAATACGGCCAGCTTGTAGTCTCTTGGAACCTGTGTCAGTTTGTTTATTCTGGCTTCGCAGAGTGCGCTTTCATAGCCCTCGCTTTTAAGACCGTTTAAAATGGCATTGACCATAAAGCCTTCGCCGCTTGCCATTACCAAAACTTTCTTTTCCATCTTTAACCCTTTCAGCTTTTCCTATAAATGATCAACTGTTTATCAGCTCCAGCGTCTTGTCCCTGTCAAGTGCTCTGACACTGTCGCATATAAGTGTGAATCTTTCCCGTTCATCTTCCGGAATGCTATAGGCTTTAAGCATTTCTATTATAGCATCCGCAGTGTCATAATCAAATGCCGAAACAGTTTCTTTTATTGCCATATATCCTTCCGCAAGGCCTTTTTTATCTATGGGAGGCAGATCAGTGTCAGCTTTCTCTTCAAACAGAGGCTTTAGAATATCCCTGTAAGAGCTGTAAAGAGAAAGAAGTTCAGGTGTCTGTTCATCTATTTTGGTCACGTCCCCTTCGTCACCGCATTTTTCCAGGAATGCTGCCTTTTCTGAAAGTTCTGCGGCTCCGATGATCCTGGAGGAGCTCTTTAGTGCGTGAACCTTAATGGTGTAGTTTTCTATGTCCCCGGCCTTCCAAAGCTTTTCTATTAATCCCGGCCCTTCCTTCAGCGCGATGTAATAATCATGCAAGGCTTCCTTCAGGATATCTTCGTTCATACACCCGGCTATTGCCTTTTCATAGTCAAGGGCAGAAGTATTTGAGTAGAATTCCTTTAAAGAAGACTTATCCGCATCCTTTCCCGCGGAGCTTTTTACAAAAGCTCCCTCATCACTTGTTGCTTTGTGGGCTATCTCAGATCCCGGCATCTTTGCGGGGTCCAATACCTTTTCTTTTGGCAGATATTTTGCGATCATCTTTTCCAGCTTGCCCGCATCTATGGGCTTTGACAGATAATCGTCAAAGCCCGCTTTGATGAAGCCTTCCCTTGCACCGGATACGACATTTGCAGTCAGAATGATAACAGGGGAATCAATGCTCAGATTCTCATCGCCCATTTCCTTTAGTTTTCCAAGAGTCTGGGTTCCGTCCATCTCCGGCATACGCTGATCCATGAGGATGATATCGTATTTATCCGCCTTCACCTTTTCAAGACATTCAAAGCCGCTTGTGGCAGTTTGTATCTGAACAGCGGTCTCCTTCAAAAGTCCCTTTATGACCGTGAGGTTCATTGGAGTATCGTCAACCACCAAAAGCTTAGCGTCCGGCGCAACAAAGGATACGTTATACTGCTCCATACTCTCCAGCGATGCTTCATATGTCCGGTTAAAATCTCCGATGGGTTCTTTGTTTATCACCTTTTGGATTATCTCAAAGGAGAAATCACTGCCCTCTCCGTAGACGCTCTTCACATCCAGTTTGCTGCCCATCATATCAAGAAGCTGCTTGACTATGCTCATGCCAAGTCCCGTTCCCTCAATGGTACGGTTTCTGGTCTCTTCTATCCTCTCGAAGGGTGAGAAAAGCTTACTCAGGTCTTCCTCCTTGATCCCTATTCCCGTATCTATGACATTCACTTTTAGCGCAATCTCGTCATCCGATACATATCTGGAAACAAATCTCAAAGTGACGCTGCCCTTAGGTGTATATTTTACAGCATTGTTCAGAATATTCAGTATGCACTGCTTTACCCTGATCTCGTCGCCAAACAAGACATGGGGGATGGTCGGTTCCACATCGATATTTAAGGCAAGTCCCTTGTCCTGCGCCTTTGCGGAGACCATATTTATCAGGTCGTTTATGACGGAGCTGAGTTCGTATTCTACGGGCAATATCTCCATCTTACCGGCTTCGATCTTTGAAAAGTCCAGCAGATCGTTTACAAGCGTAAGCAAGGTCTTTCCGGAGTTTTTAATATCAACGGCATATTTTTTGATATGCTTTTCCCCGGACTCTCGCAGGATCATTTCGTCCATACCCAGGACCGCATTAATGGGTGTCCTGATCTCATGGGAAACATTTGAAAGGAAATTTGACTTTGCCTCACTGGCTGCCTTTGCAACCCGCAGGTCCTCCCGAAGCTTTGTCTCCTCCTTTATCTTGTCGATATAGGAATTCAGTTCCCCCACCGTATCATACAAAACGCCGTAGAGTTCCTCGATCTCATCACCGGTATGGATACCCAGGTGTCCCAGCTTTATTCTGATCTCCGCCCGGCTCTCAGGGTCCTCGTTAAAGCCCTTCATAGCTCCGGTCATATCTTCGATAGGCTTCGTAAAAATGATCCTGGTCAAAGCATTTGCAGACATTACGATAGGATGGATCACGCACAGGAGCATCATGATAAGTTTTAAGTCATAGGCTATACTGCTCTCGCTAAACTTAAACCTGTCACGGTCTTCATCCCTTCTGGCGATGGCATAGGTCTCATCCATTCCCACATCATACATAAAACTACCAAATCTGTCATCGGAAGGAACAGCCTTAAGCTCGGGATCATCTGTGCCGGCGGGATCATTTTCCCGAGGCGGTTCTGCGTTTTCCTCCCCATCTACGTATACATAGCTGGAATAAACAAAATCATCCTTTATCACATCCGGTAAAAGACTATTTGCAAAGGCGGCAGCCGTAAAGCCGAGAAAGACCGCTTCGATCAGAAGTATCAGAAATACTTTGTCGCCAATCTTGGGCTTTATCTTGTGATTCTTTATCCTCTTTATCTCGTCCCTGAACTGCTCTGTATCATCGATCACTCCGAGGCGTGTTTTGGTCCTGTCGGAAAGCTTATTTCGGAATACATAGAGCATGCAGCAGATAAAGACCGCCTGGGGAAATACGGATATGATCGGTATCAGTACCATCCTGATATCAAAGAGCACAAATGACGCCTGCCCCACCATTATGAATATTATATAAAAGAATGCAGACATCAAAAATCCTGTGATCAACGAACAGACTACAACGGATTTTTTAGTCCAGCATCTGTCATGACGCCTTATATTCCATACAACGTATATTGCCAAAAGATTAAAGAACAATAAATATACGTTTGACGGTTCAATTATCAGAGAAGCAAACAAAAGAAGGGTAAAGCTGATTATGGAGATTCCGAATCCGTACAGGATCACTTCCATTGCAAAAGGAATGAGATAAAAGAAGAATAATATCGAAGAAAGGCGCATATTATTCATTCCCTCTACAAAGCAGAAATAAAAAAGAAGGTCAGAAAACAGCGCAGAGATCAGCACAAAGCAGACCCTGACCACTCTTCCGACCCTCTGATCCTTTGTCAGTCCATCCCATTTAAAATAATCTATGATGTTTCCTAATATCCATTTTAAGCGCTGGCTTCTCTCAGCCCTGAACCGCCTGTTATAATCCCTCTGCTGCTTGCGCATGGCTGCGGCAGCTTCTCTGATCTCCTTAGAACTCTTCATATACAGAACCTCTTTTTGATCCGGATTTTAAACCTTGTTCATATTTGTGCTGGTCATTAATAAAGCTCATTTAAACAAGCATGACTCGCTTTTTTAATTATGACCCTTGTATCTCAGATTATAATAGAATCCGAATATTAATTCAAACAATAATTGGATAAGGAAAGGGCTTGTTGACAACCATATCCATTAAAAGCTAAAATCTCATATGTATGCGCGTTCAAAAAAATGCGTACAGGTTTTAACGGATCTACAGGAATTAAAGCGAGAAAAGATTATGTTACTTTCATGTCAGAATATAAAAGTTGAATTTGTCACAGGAGTAGTGCTGGACTCCGTGAGTTTTCATATAGAGAGGAACGAAAAGGCTGCAATCGTAGGAATAAACGGAGCGGGAAAAACCACTCTTTTGCGTGCGATCGTAGGTGACTTAGAGCCCGATGAAGGCATAGTTTCATTTGAAAAGGATTCCACCTACGGATATCTGGCTCAGGATGCTGCCGTCAACACGGAAAACACCATTTACGAAGAGCTGCTTGAGGTCAAAAGTGACATCATAAACATGGAAAACAGGCTTCGTGAATTCGAAGATAAAATGTCTTCCGTGACCGGCGATGAATTGGATACCTTAATGGAAAAGTATCAGGCTCTCTCCCACTCCTTTAAGTTATTAGGAGGCGAGACCTATATTTCAGAGCTGACAGGCGTTTTAAACGGTCTTGGTTTTACGGAAAGTGAATACGATAAAAAGATATCCACCCTCTCCGGCGGTCAAAAGACCCGTGTGGCACTGGGAAAGATGCTGCTGGCATCCCCCGATCTGATCATCCTTGATGAGCCTACCAACCATCTTGATCTGAACTCCATCAACTGGCTGGAAAACTATCTTAAAAACTACAAGGGTGCCGTACTCATCGTATCCCACGACAGATATTTCCTGGACAAGATCGCCACGAAGATAATAGAGCTTGAAAACTCCAAGTGCTCCGTTTATTCCGGAAACTATTCTGACTATGCAATGAAAAAGGAGCAGCGCCGTATTGCAGAGCTCCACGCATATTTAAATCAGCAGCGGGATATCAAGCATCAGGAAGCAGTCATCGAAAAGTTAAAATCCTTTAACCGTGAAAAGTCCATCAAGCGTGCTGAGAGCCGTGAAAAGATGTTAAGTAAGGTGGACCGTCTGGAAAAGCCCGCCACTGTAAACGCTGATATGAAGCTGGTGCTCACCCCTCACTGCCAGAGCGGAAATGATGTACTGAAGGTAGAAAACCTCTCAAAGAGCTTCGGTGATAATCATCTCTTCAGTAATGTGAATTTCGAGATCAAGCGCGGCGAACATGTGGCCATCCTGGGAAATAACGGAACAGGAAAAACCACTCTTTTAAAAATATTAAATGAGCTGGAAACCGCTGACAGCGGCTCCTTTACTCTGGGAACAAATGTTGAGATCGGCTATTACGATCAGGAGCATCATGTGCTTCATCCGGAAAAGAATCTGTATGAAGAAATATCGGATGAGTATCCTTACCTTACCATCACCGAGATCAGAAACACTCTGGCTGCATTTCTCTTTACCGGAGATGATGTGTTCAAACTGGTGGGAAGCTTAAGCGGTGGTGAAAGAGGCAGACTATCCCTGGCCAAGCTGATGCTCAGCGACTGTAATTTCCTGGTACTGGACGAGCCCACAAACCACTTGGATATCCGTTCAAAGGAAATACTGGAGACCGCTATAAACAGCTATGAAGGCACTGTTTTGTACGTATCTCACGACAGATATTTCATAAACAAAACCGCCACCAGAATCCTGGAACTCACAGGAAAAGGCTTCGTAAACTTCATCGGTAATTACGATTACTATCTGGAAAAACACGAAGATGTGATAGCTGCGGCTAATGCATCAGGTGTTATTAACACCATGGGCAGTGGTAATTTAGGCAGCACCAACTCGGGTAGTGTCGGCGGCGACAATGCCGGTAGTAACGTATCCGGCAAAGTAACCAATGGTGATTCACCCTCCTCTTCCGCTCTTGACTGGAAAGCACAGAAAGCATTGGCTGCGGAGCAGAAAAAGAAGGAAAATGCTCTGAAGAAATGTGAGGAAGCGATCGCTGCAGCGGAGGCTAAGCTGGCAGATCTGGACGCCCAGCTCTCCGACACCTCAAATGGAAACAATGTGGCCCTCCTGCAGGAACTCGCCAGGGACCGCGAAGCAGTGTCTTCCGAACTTGATAAACTATATGAAGAATGGGAAGTTCTGGCTGAGTAATTTGGATTGATCATATACTCGAGCCGGAGAATGTGTACGCTACTTTATGCGCAGTTTAGAAGATGCCTTTAGCGTAGGCGAAATCTGTCCCGAATTTCTAGCGAAGACGTAAAAACGGGCTCCCCTCCAGAGCCCGTTTTAGTATGCGCGTAGAAATTCGTGGAACATTTCACCGGAGCGTTATCTTCGCGCAGAAAGTAGCGTATACAGTTTTCGGCGAGACTTAAAGATTATCAAAGGTCTCTCTTATAGCCTTGATAAAGTCAAGGGAGTTCAGGATCGTAGGATTCTTACAGGTTGAGATCAGTGACAGAGACTTTGTCATCTTGCCGTCCTCGATAGTCTTGATACATGCCCTCTCAAGCTTATCTGCAAATGCCACCAATTCAGGAATACTGTCAAGTTCTCCTCTCTTTCTCAGGGCGCCGGTCCATGCAAAGATGGTTGCGATTGAGTTCGTAGAGGTCTCTTCTCCCTTAAGATGCTTATAATAGTGACGCTGTACGGTTCCGTGAGCAGCCTCATACTCGTAAACACCCTGAGGGCTTACCAGTACAGAGGTCATCATGGAGAGGTCTCCGTAAGCGGTAGCCACCATATCACTCATTACATCACCGTCATAATTCTTGCAGGCCCAGATGAAGCCACCCTCGGAGCGGATCACTCTGGCAACGGCATCATCGATAAGAGTATAGAAATACTCGATTCCCAGCTCATCAAACTTTGCCTTATATTCTTTGTCAAAGATCTCCTGGAATATATCCTTGAAGGTGTGATCGTACTTCTTTGATATAGTATCCTTAGTAGCAAACCACAGATCCTGCTTTGTATCGATGGCATAATTGAAGCAGCATCTTGCAAAGCTTTCGATGGATTTGTTTGTATTGTGGATTCCCTGGAGGATTCCGGGGCCCTTGAATTCATGAATGGTCTCGCGGATCTCGGTTCCGTCCTCTGCGGTATAAACAAGCTCTGCCTTGCCTGCACCGGGTACCTTTATCTCAACATTTTTATAAACGTCACCGTATGCATGTCTTGCAAGAGTGATGGGCTTGGTCCAGTTTGATACATAGGGAACGATACCCTTTACCAGGATGGGTGCACGGAAAACTGTTCCGTCCAGGATGCTTCTGATGGTACCGTTGGGGCTCTTCCACATCTCCTTCAGATCATACTCTGTCATACGTGCGGCATTGGGAGTGATGGTGGCACACTTTACTGCTACTCCGTACTTAAGTGTAGCATTTGCCGAATCAACGGTCACCTGATCGTTGGTTTCATTTCTGTGCTTAAGTCCCAGATCATAATACTCTGTCTTAAGATCGATGTAGGGAGTCAGGAGTTCATCCTTTATCATCTGCCAGAGTATTCTGGTCATCTCATCTCCATCCATCTCAACCAATGGTGTCTTCATCTGAATCTTGCTCATTTTTCTTCCTCGCTCTATTTTTTTATTTACAGAACATATGTAATTTTATAGTTCTCCAATGTGGCTCTTTGCAATCTCTATAGCCTCTTCTTTGGCTGCTAAAAATGCCTTTGCCACCTCGGGATCAAACTGCTCACCGATTTCTTCTTCGATGATATTAAAGGCCTTTTCGTAAGAAAAAGGCGGCTTGTAGCACCTCTTTGACACCAGAGCATCGAATACATCGGCAACAGCCATTACCCTTGCGGAGAGAGGGATCTCTTCTCCCTTTAATCCATCGGGATAACCCTTGCCATTCCAACGCTCGTGATGATATCTTGCCAGGTTTTTAGCCTCCATGAGATATCCGGTATTGCCCGCCAGAGTGCTCATGGCCTTGGTGATCATCTCATCGCCGTATACGGTATGAAGCTTCATCTTATCAAACTCATCTTTTTCCAGCGGGCCCTCCTTGTTCAGGATCAGATCGGAGACTCCGATCTTTCCTACATCATGAAGAGGTGCTGAGCTGACCACATCCTCGATATACTTATCAGTCAGTTTATCCGTATACTTGCCCGCCTCCCGAAGCTTGTTCAGGATCAGTCTTACATAAGCGGCAGTCTTTCTCACATGATCTCCGGTATTCTGATCCCTGCCTTCCACCATGTCCGCAAGTACCATAATCATGCCGTTCTGCATTTTCATTATGATGTTGTTCTTTTCGTTTACATCATCAATATATCCGACGGTATCATGTGTGGTCTTTGCAATAGCGTGATAAAGGTTTTCTATCTCATCACCCGTGCGGATATTCAGATTCTCGATCTTTTCAACGCTCTTGTCACGGGCTTCCTCCGTATCGTAGGCAAAGGCCTGTGTAGCCCCTGTGATATCATTTATCGGCGTTGTTATGCCCTTTTCTGCCAGGAACAGACTCACAGTCAGGATCAGCAGGAATATACCAAAGAACAGGGTGATAACCTTGATCAAAAACTCATATATCTCCGCTTTCATCTCGTCGGTGGAAATATTTACAATGGAATAGGCAACACATTTTCCATGGGAGTCAAACACTCTGTTGCTGACGCTGATAACTTCACCGTATTCCGTATCATGCTTTATGATAGGTACTTCCTTGCCACTGCACAGATCGGCATAATACTGTTTAATCTCCTCATCCAAAACCTTGATAGTTCCGGGGGAAATAATATTTCCGGCTTTATCCTCGCCAAATACGATCTTTACACCCTTTTCCGTTATGGAGAGGATGTACAGATCCTCCACATCCGGAACATAATTTCTGAGATCACCTATCCTGATGGCTGTGAGCTTGTACTCATCCTCATCATATTCTCCGGAAAGATACTCCTTTACATGATCCCCATCCACCATCCTGGCGGCGACATTTGAAACTCCGATACCCTGATTGGTGCGTCCCCTCTCTTCGGATTCCCTGAACAGCAAAAAGCTGATGATGGATGCCGATGTTCCTATCAAAATGGATGCCACGACCAGCAGCATAAGTACCTTTGCCTTCAGCGAAAAACTCTTTTTTACCTTGTGTTTTTCGGGCTTCAGCATTCCGCCTCTTTCAAACATTTCGCGCATCATCTCGGGCGCATCTAAGAGAAGTCCCTCCGATTCATAGTAATCCTTGTAAAATGCACGGATCTTTTTAGGCAGAAGCTTTATGATCATCAGCATAAGGCCCACGCTTATCAGCTTATCCAGCAGGTCTATCAGCATGTCCGCCGAAAACTGTGACCAGAACTTATCAAATACCTGACTGCGGTAAATAAATTCAGCAAGCGGAGCGGATATACCGGTTCCAAAGCTGAATCCGTAAAGAAGCCATGTGATCACACTTCCTAAAGCACCGCCTATCAGCGAGTATACAAACACCGCCAGGAAAAACAATCCGGGTTTTTTAAGGCTCAAAAAACCGCGGCGATAGAATACAGCTGTGAATATAGCGATCATCACGTTCAAGATCCCATAGTACATGGTGATGGGATCTGAAATACCGTTTATCAGATTTGTCAGATATCCGACGATCACGCCGGGCAGACCACCGCCCAGAGCAGCCGACATCATGGTACCGACAGAATCCAGAAAAACAGGCAAATGCAGCGCGTTTGCCAGCTTTGATCCCCCATAGTTTATCCCCACACAAACAAGGCATAAAAGGAAGATCATTATTGCTTTGGTTTTTGTACTGACACGTTTTGTCTTTTTATCTTCCATATTGATTCTCACCCTCAACAAACAGACAAAAAACTAAAGTAATAGGGTTAAATATATATTTTACGCAAATCCTGCTTTTACCAGATTTTCATAAGCATTGATGATATGTTCGTGAGCAAGTTTTTCCGCAAGATCTCCGTTGCGGGATCTGATGGCTTCCATAATGCCCTCGTGCTCAAGGTTGGACTTGGGTCCTCTGGCACTTGAAAGTGTTTTCTTTCTGACTCTTATAACATATTGATGGAAATCCTTTAACTGATGCTCCAGCATCTTGCTGCCGCTTGCCTCGTACATGATCTCATGGAAACGGTTGTCAAGCTCGGCCAGCTGCTCATAGTGTCCCTTTTCGGCATGAAATTTTGCCAGGTACACATTCTCTTCCATCTCTTCCAGCTGCTCATCGGTGATATTCTCCGTCGCCCATCTGGCAGCCAGACCCTCAAGCCTGGAACGTATCATGTAGATATCCTTTACGTCTTTAGCGGATATACCGGTCACATAAGCTCCCTTATTGGGGATAATACGGATCAGCCCTTCCAGTTCCAGCTGTCTGAAAGCCTCTCTGACAGGGGTACGGCTGACGCCAAGCTCCTCGCCGATAGCCACCTCTCTTAACTCTTCGTTTTCCTCATACTTGCCACTGAGAATATCCTCTCTGAGGCGCGAAAAAACTCTGCCCCTTAGGGAATATTTATCCGTAACTTCTTTTTTTAAATCTCCGTCACTCATAATACACACCTTCATCTTCCTATTAACAAGATAAAAACAACTGAAACAACTATCTAAAATAGGACTATAACTATGTACGATTGTATACAATAGAACAATTTTTGTCAATCTATTTGATCATACAGTTACAGCCCTTAAATTATCATTTTCCTATAGCTATTCAATTGGTACAAGTTTTCCGTGAAGTACGCTTCTGGCATTTTCAAACATATACGCGCAGGTGGAGAGCATGATATATTTCTCATCGCCGGGAAGCTCAACATCACATTTAAACATGGACTTTCCCGACACCCTTTCAAGATAATCATCCATCTCCTTACATGGCGTCTGGATCGCATAGTAAGAATCGGAACCCGCCGCGGTGGCATATGCGCTGAAAAGCTCCACAATATAATTCTGCTCCGGAGTGAACAGATACATAACAGGATGTTCGTCATAGTACTCCTGCTTTGTCCACTTTGAGAGGCTTGCAAACATGGAACCATCCTTCATATGATGTCCGTATATTATGGTATTCAGATCCGCGAAATCATCCCTGTTTGCGCATTCTACAAAGATAGAACCGGATGCGGTATATTCATTTTTATAATTATGATGAAGGTAGGTATCATTGTCCGTAGTCTTTAGCACCGGATAATTGATAACGGTATCGGGACAATAGATCCAGCCGATGACATCGGGATTGATTTCCTTTAAGGCATCAAAGTCAACTTCGATGGGAAGTGCATTTTCTTCTTCAGCGTTCTCTACAGTCTCTTTTATAACATCGCTCACATTTCCGGATGAGGCCTTGACAGGAACATATGAACTATTCGGTTTCACGAATTCACCGGCAGCAGCCTCGTAGACCTTTGCATCTTTTCTATATCCCAGATATGTATATCCGATATATCCAAGAGCTCCTATCAGCACTGCCAGCGCGATTATAAAGATTACTCTTCTTATCTTTCTACCCATTTTGATTCCCAAAAATCCTATTCGTCTGATTTGATCTATTCAAAATTTAATCATCCTGAGCCTTGTCAGCATCTTCCGACTTCTTGCTGCCCTTGTCACGCAGATGTCCGCCAACCATCATCAGGATAAAGCATGCCACCAGGATTCCCATGAGGTAGATCTTTCCTCGAAGACTGGTAAAGAATTCAAAGAACACACCCATATAGGGAACATGCAGCTGAACACCGCCGATGACGCGGTCAAACTTCACGGGAGTCATATCCTCCTGGGCGTTGGCATCACCTTTGGTTACTATTGACTTAGCCTGCTGATCCACGCTCACCACCCTGTGGGTGACGGTAACACCGGTCTCATTTTTAAAAGCAATGATATCCCCCTTTACGATGGACAGAGGGTCGATCTCCTGCACATAGACAATACTTCCCACGGGAAGCGCAGGCTCCATGCTGCCCGAGACCACGTTATAGATCTTTATTCCCATAAAGCCGGGAATGGTCACAGGTACACACAATATGATTATAAGTATTACACCAATGGTCCCTATCACAGAACAAAAGGCGGAAATGATCTTCCCGCCTTTGGCTCCGGAACCCTTTTTCGAATCAGTTCCATTATTTCTCATCTTTTTTGTTTTTAATACTCCTTCTGATAAACAGGAAGTAAGCGGCTACTCCGATCACTGCAGCCAGACCTCCGATAATACCGATCTTTGCACCCATGGGGATGCTGGTAAAGAAGGCTGAAGGTGACTCGGTGCTGATACCGAGGTTATCCATCAATCCATCGAAGATTCCTTCGCCATTTGAAAGGGCTGACTCTTCATCACGGATGTCGATGATCTCTGCCGGTCCTGTAGCGGAATTCTCATCCTCTATAGTGGTATTACCGTTATCGCCGTTTGCGTTATCAGCGTTTCCGCCGGCATTACCGCCTGCGTTTCCGCCGCCGCCCTGTCCGCCTTGGCCATT
>CACXGM010000216.1 GCA_902767075.1 uncultured Lachnospiraceae bacterium | reverse complement strand
TATATAAACAGGAGTTAAGTTCTATGGAAAACAAAGCAAAAGTTGGATTCTTTTCTTCTATGCGCTTCAAGATACTTTTAATGATCGCAATCAGCGCAATCTTTACTTCAGGTGTTATCGTAGCAATCCTCATTCCTACCTTTAACAGTATGATGACAAGCACCAACCTGGATTATCTTCTTGATATGTCCAAGTCATACGGAAAGGTAATGGATGATTCCTATAATGCACTTCAGGATCAGATCCTTGAGTATGACAACCTCAATGATATGCTTGGACAGGTTAAGATTTCCGGCCTCAGCAGCAGCTACGCATATGTAGTTGATGGTACGGGAACAATGCTTTATCACCCCACTCAGGATAAAGTCGGAAACCCTGTAGAAAATGTTATGGTTAAGGGGCTTGTGGGAGACATTCAGAGTGGCAAGGATATTTCCGGAAACAATGATTCCATCGAGTATCTTTTCAAGGGAAAGATAAAGATGGCTTCCTATCATGTAGGACCAAACAACAGATATATCCTTATCGTTACAGCGGACAAGGATGAGGTAATGCAGAAGGTTACCAAGATCACCAGAACCACTGTTATTCTTGCTATTGTAGTGTTCCTTGTAGTTATGGGTGTAAGCTTTGTAGCAACCGCCATCATGGTGAACCCTCTTATGAAGGTTACTGAGATCATCAATAAGCTTGCTACTCTCGATATCACCAGAAACGAAGGCACCGAGAAGATCAAGAACCGCAAGGACGAGACCGGTGTCATCTGCAGAGCTGTCAGCGATATGAGACACAGCCTGGTTGATATCGTTTCCAACATCTCTGAACAGAGCGATAAGCTTGCAGAGGCAAACAGCCAGTTCTCCGAGAGATTCCAGGAGATCACCGAGAATGTTTCCAACGTAAATATCGCCGTAGAGGAGATCGCAGAGGGATCCACCTCACAGGCTCAGGAGACTACTTCTGCAGGCGAGCAGGTTGCTAATATCGGCAATGTTATCGAGACCAATGTCCGCAATGTTGAAAAGCTCGAGGAGACCGTACATCAGATGAACGATCTTTCTGACAAAGCAAGCGCTACTCTGAATAACTTAAAGTCTATCAATGAGCAGACCAGTGCAAATATCGATATCGTATCCGAGCAGACCGGCAGAACCAACGCATCCGCTACCAGGATTCAGGAAGCAGTTACCCTTATCCAGGATATCGCTTCACAGACCAACCTCCTTTCACTCAACGCTTCCATCGAGGCTGCAAGAGCCGGAGAAATGGGACGTGGATTTGCGGTTGTTGCTGAAGAGATCAGAAAGCTTGCCGATGATTCCGCTGCAAGCGCAAACGAGATCAACAATATTGTAGAAGAGCTCATCGCAAATTCCAACCAGAGTGTTGGCAAGATGACCGAGGTTAAGAGCGATTCCGACAAGCAGATGGAACAGCTCCAGAGCACCATCGATTCCTTCGATTCACTCCGTCAGTATGTACAGGAGGTTGCAACAGCATCCGGCGATATCGCTTCCCAGATGACCGACCTGGAGAAGGAAAAGAATATCATCAGCGGCGTTGTGGAACAGCTGGCAGCTATCTCAGAGGAAAATGCAGCATCCACAGAGGAGACAAGCGCTTCCATGCAGACTCTCTCCGGCGCAGTACAGTCCTGCCAGGAGGAGACCGATGCTCTCAACCAGCTTAGTGCAAGTCTTGCAGCTGACGTGAACAAGTTCACATTCTAAAGATATAAAAAGATATTAATTTAATAGAGAAGGTTAATATATAAGAGAAGCCCTGTCCGATAGGATGGGGCTTCTCTGTTTTTCGCTTTGCTAAACTTGTTTGTTAGGCTTGGACAAACAAGTTTTTACACTGCACTTGCATAAAAGTCTATTTACCTGTAAAGTAGAGACAGATTGTGATTGCATATAAACAAATGCAGGATATAAGGCGGACCATCCGCTATACCCGAAAGGAGTCAGAATGGCAAAATTTTACATTAATCCGAAAGTAAAGAAAGGTCACATCAATCCCGAACTTCAGGGACATTTCTCAGAGCATCTGGGACGCTGCATATATGAAGGCATATATGTGGGAGAGGATTCAAAGATTCCCAATGTCAACGGAATGAGAAAGGATGTTGTTAAGGCATTAAAGGAACTGAAGGTTCCCGTGCTCCGTTGGCCCGGCGGATGCTTTGCCGACGAGTATCACTGGAAGGATGGCATCGGCCCTAAGAAGAATCGTAAGAAAATGATAAACACTCACTGGGGCGGAGTCGTTGAGGACAACAGCTTCGGAACTCACGAGTTTATGGAGCTCTGTAAACAGATCGGTGCTAAGACCTATGTCAACGGAAACGTAGGAAGCGGAACCGTTCAGGAGATGAGCGAGTGGGTTGAGTATATGACCTTTGAGGGCGTATCACCCATGGCAGACCTTCGTAAGAAAAACGGAAGCAAAAATCCCTGGAAGGTTGACTACTTCGGAGTAGGAAACGAGAACTGGGGATGCGGCGGAAACATGACTCCCGAATATTACGGAAATCTCTTCCGCAGATATCAGACTTATGTGAGAAATTATAATTCAGACGCTCCTATCTTTAAGGTATGCTGCGGACCCAACGCCGATGATTACAACTGGACTGACAAGGTAATGGAGACCTGTTTTGCATCACCCGCTCCCGAAAATGCCCACGGTTTTATGGATGGCTTAAGCCTCCACTATTACACCGTTCCGGGACCTTGGGAGAACAAGGGATCAGCAACTGAATTTGATGATAAAAAGTATTATCTCACCTTAAAGAAAACCCTTTATATGGAGGAGCTCATCAACCATCACACTGCTATCATGGACAAGTTCGACAAGGATCACAAGATCGGACTTATCGTTGATGAGTGGGGAACCTGGTATGATGTGGAGCCCGGAACCAATCCCGGATTCCTCTA
>CACXGM010000215.1 GCA_902767075.1 uncultured Lachnospiraceae bacterium | reverse complement strand
TTCCATTCCGGGATCCGAGAGATAGGACCTTCCCCTCATTCCCTCATCATCAAGCTTTCCTTCATCCTGATAAATATATGGCATCCACACTTCTTTACCTACAGCTTTTGCACCGTTATATATAGCGTCAAGCCAATACCACTCGTTAGATCCTGGATCATATATCTCTCGTCCTCTGATAGTGTTGTCTCCTATGACACCTTTTTTATCATCATATGTTCCCTGTCTGATGCCGTTTTCATACCAGTACCATCTTCCGGACATTCCCTTGGCCCACCCGAAATAGGGCGGCAGGAACACGTCATCTGTTAATTCATACACTCTTTCCTCCAGGCTCTTCTCTTCTTTCGTGTCGACTACTATAGTCGCATCACCGCTGAATAACCCGGAATTTGCATTACTATTATGCGAAGGATTATTGGTAAAAAGTGCTATATAAGGGTCATATGCTTCATGATCATCGTCCCAGAAGGAAACTCTTACTCCTCCACTCTCACATACCGGATAATAATTTACCCTCCCTATATAGGCTTCTTCCCCATCGTCCTCCACCAAAAGTCTTATATCTTTTGAAAAATTGATCGTAACAGTAACAGTCGTCGCTCTTGTGGTAAAAATATCTTCATCAAGGTCTATGGTATAATACCCTGCATAATTGGTATCCACATGGCCGGTTGTTCTCTGCGACCCCGCAATAACTGTAGCAGTGGCACGAAAATCAGTGCTCTCAGTTTGAAAACCAACAGCTTTTATTAATTCTCCCGCTCCTACATTAAAGCTTATTGTTGCATCAGAGACAGTACAGATTGCCTTCGGTATCGGAGTTCTCGCATAACAGTATGCATTGTCATATGGATCCATGTTGGCGTCAAAGGCTATGCAATCCCCGGCAGCTCTAAATCCTTTATCTTCATAAGACATCCAGAAATATCCATCAAGACAATACCCTTCACGGCCCCAGCTATTTCTCACAAGCCAGGCTCCGTCTGAGGAAGGTCTTCTGCCTTCATTAAAATATGAAGCAGGGAAACTATCATCCCACCCCACAAGCATGATTCCATGATTGGAACCAGCATTTACATTATCAGAGTAATACGCGTTATGCCCTTTGTTGTAGTATTTTTCATTATCACTATTAGAGTCTGCGTACATACCGGCAGCCACAGCTCCGTGATTAATAATAGCCGCCTTTATACCCGCTATATCGGTATTTTTGATAGAATATGCATTTTCAAGACCTACTACATTGTGATCGTAAGCATACTCATTCGGAACAGTATATCCCCAAGCATCCCTATAGTTTTTCAGATACGGCATATCACTTTCTTTTATCGCACCTATACCGTTCATCATGAGCACATTTATGCCTTCTGAAAAGCCTCCGACATCGGCCCAAAAGCTCTGACCGCTGTCTTCAACTATCCTGTCTCTGTCATGGCAATTCTTGGGATCGTCACTGGAATGACTGAAATAGTAGACTATCTGCAGTTCCGAGAGGTCCACCGAGGTTCCAACCTTTCCGTCATGTATAAGATCTGCCTCAATCGCTCCAATACCTGAAAATGCCCAACAGGCTCCAAATGGATCCTGATCCCTGATGGGTGGAAGTTTCTTTAATTCCTCGACATTATATTTTGATGGTAATCCCGGGGTACTTATAGCAGCCACATCATCTGCGGCATACGCCGTCCCGGAGCATAGGAAAACTCCTGCCGTGATCACCCCGAATAATATCGGAATCTCATTCTTAGCTTTGATCAAAAAATCCCTTACTGCACTGTTTTTCATCGCTTTATCCCCCCTTTTTTGGTGGTGAATCGTTGTTCGCTTCGTTTCTTTGAAGCATCCGTATTATGCATTATATCACTTCTTCTTTTTGCGGACAAATATGAAAGCGGCTGCTCCACCCGCTGCCAAGAGTCCTACACATCCTCCGGCTATCGGGATCACAGGTATCCTCTTTGCGCCAACTTTATCGCTGTCCGGTCCTCCGATACCTCCGGTCTTACCCGTATCGTCGTTCTTTTCGCTCTCCCCGGCAGTTGAAGCCTCTTCTTCTGCCACGCCAAAAGGCTTAGAAGGAACATAGTCAGCATCAAAAAGAGCCGTCTGTTCCGCGCTGATACCATTGTATCCCAGAACACTCCCGCTTATCTGTGCCGAAACAGAATTCCGGTCCGTCAGCTCCGCATCA
>CACXGM010000214.1 GCA_902767075.1 uncultured Lachnospiraceae bacterium | reverse complement strand
TACAAAAGCTGCGGTTCATTATTCTCCCCTCCGCACCATCTTGGTCCTACCGCATGGATAACATACTTCGCAGGGAGTCTAAATCCGTGAGTAATGACTGCTGCCCCTTCATCGCAATGTCCGATCTTCTGACACGCCACAGTCATTTCCTCGGATCCGGCATCGCGGAAAATACATCCGCATACTCCGCCGCCTTCCCAAAGACCGGTATTAGCAGCATTAACCACCGCATCAGTATCAAGTTTTGTAATACCAATATTTCTAATCTCAATTAAGCTCATATATCACCATTGGTTTTAACTATCCCTGAATACGATTCTTCTCCGAAACCCATATATGCCATGATGGAGCCTTCGGCATCGGCTCACCCTTAATTAACGCACGGATTGCACGCCTGTGTATGTACACAAGAGCGGTGATTAGCAAAAAAATAATGATTATGAAAATGGTCTTTTTCTTCATGATGACTCCTCCTAAATCTCTTACCCGATTATAATACCGATTGCAATTCCTATAGCAATACCTAATAAGGACCATATCAATCTCTGTCTTTTAAACTTAGTTGCAAGCCTATCGACAAACACTAACTGATCTATTGTATCAACTTTTTCCTGTATTTCTTTTCTAAGCTCTGCGCGTATTTCTTCCTTTTCCCTTTCCGCACTTTTCTTTTTTATTTCATCAAGACATCTGAAAAGCTTACCAAGATCATCCGCATTTGTAAGATTTAATTTTTTCTCGACTACATATCGAGGACCTATAATCTCCTTACCATCAAGTAAATAAGCGTCATCCGGCGTTGGTCTGACTACTAACAGATGATTTCCATACCGTTCAAAACACTCCTCGTTCATGCATCTTATCATCATATCTGCCGGCATAGCCCATAAACCATTGAGATTCGAAGGATCATAAATAATATTTCCCTTTGCCAACTGTTTCTCGTAATCTATCCATTTTGCGCCATAATGGTCCCTGTATGAATCTTTTGGATCTTTGATATGATACAGCTTAAACCAAACCTCCTCTGCCAAAGCAGCTCCACTTAAAAGGTGATCTTCTCTATATTTTCGAAGCATTTCAACCAAATCGATATTCTCACCTGTAGCAGTCTTTTCATACAAATAGTCCAACGATGGTTCTTTTTTGTCTGCAATGTAGACACGATTTCTAAAATCATAAAGACTTATATTGTTATCTACTACTACAATAAGTCTTTCTCCGTTTAGCTCTATTTCAGTTTCAACGTGGTCTTCAATTACATCAAACCTTCCTCTTGATATCTGTTTTAAAGCCCCGTTTTCAATTATAGCCGCATCTTTTCCCATTCCAACACTGGGCTTAAGTACTTCGCAAAGATTAATCTTTCTCATAAATACTCCTCCATAAATGCAAGTTTAGCATTGATTATCCCTCTTTTTCACTGATTATCCGATACAAACTCCCACTATTTCCTTATGTGTTTCGTCACTTATTGGTATCATCAACTCTATTGTACAATTCAAGCTGCTTCATAACCATATTTGAGTTTATAAAAACCATAATAATCCCGCCAATCATATTCATTGAGGATATTATTGTTGTAGCTACTGATACTCCCTCACCCTCTCCAAAAACACCTTCCTCTCAAACCCGCCGCGTTTCTCGGCTTTTTGTCTTCTGCAGGCTTCCAGTTCTTCTACGCTGTATCCTCTTGCCTTAGCGGCGGCGTAGATGACTTCGAGGAGGTCTGCAAGTTCTTCGAGATTCTGATCTTTATGATACTCTGCAAGTTCCTCGTCAAGCTTGGCATCCAGCATCTCGAGGTATTCTTTGTCGTCAAGAATCCTGATGTCACAGCTCTTGTTATCCTTTTCGATTATTTCAGGGATCTTATCTCTGACCAGTTTATTGTACGTTATTTCAGACATGCCGCCTCCTCGTAGCGCCACTCCTTAAATCCACTGTTTTTAGCGGCGTTATAAATAGGTCTGATTACATTGCTAAGCCTCTCTCCGAAATCACCTTCGGTTAGTCCGGTGCAGTAAAGTGTCCTTGCTATTTCTTCATTATTCAGATGATATTTCGATACTTTATCGAAGGCTTCTGCTATTTTTTCGTTTTCTTTGGATAATGTGTATGACAGATATTCAAGTCTATAAAGTGGCTCAAAGTATAGATCCCATTCCGGGAGTCCATTACTCTTGCTGCTGTTTATAGATTTTGTTGTTGGGTGAAGGTTCCAAAGCTCGTCATGTGCAACATACTGCCATGGAACAAAATGATCTACAGAAATGCTCTCCCCCGCCATATCCTTGTGACCGTATATCTCGCGAATATCCGGCCTAAAATCGATGATCAGCTTCCAGTACCTCCTTACCCGATCAATATCGCGTGACTGTGGAGCACTAAGTTTATCAGCGATTCCCGGGACACTTGGATTTCTTCTCTGAAGATAATGAATAAGATTCAGCTGCATCCAGCCCTTTAATATCTCGCGGTTTCTAAGTAAATACCCCACCCAGTCCTCGTTTAGTACAATCGCAGTATCCAACTGCATAAAGCTATCATAATAGTACAAAAGACGCTTTTGCTGATTGATCTTCCGTGTCAGTTCTTCAGGTTTATTCCACTCTCGCTTGTCAACCTTAACCTCATCGAGGAACGGAGACTGGATCCTATACGGAACATTTTTAATCAGTTCCTTTTTGTATCTTAAAAGCTGCCTGTCATCAGAGTTTTCTAGGAAAGCTATAATTCTTTCCCTACGTTCCGAAGAAGGAAAGCCTTTTATTTGTCCAATATATTTTACCGCTTCTTCGAGATTGTCCGTTACGCCAAAAGGACCAAGGCGAAGATGATACTCCGTGACCATATACCAAGCGTCTGCAATCATCTCGTTTATCAGTTCACCAAAAGTAAACCCGGTCTTTTCCTCCGTCAGTTTCCCGAGGATAGCCTGAAACCAGAAAAACTTATAGCAGTTACTCGTATCATCAAACAATCTGCTCAGATAACCAATGTTTAGTTTTTCATCAAAAGGAAGTTGTTTCATCGCCATGTCTGTTTTATCGTATCAATAAGTTCCAAATCCGCGGGAAGCCAATCCACTTCGTCCAGCTGTGATCTCGTCAGCCACTTTGCTGCTTCATGTTCTTTAAGCACTAAATCGCCCTTAAGAATCTCGCACCAAAAACAATCCATTGATAAATGAAATGTCGGATAATCGTATTCTATCGTTTTGATCAAATCTCCAACGGATATCTCCGTGTCAAGTTCTTCCTTTATCTCTCTTGCAAGGGCTTGCTGAGGTGTTTCACCCTCCTCGATCTTTCCTCCGGGGAATTCCCAACCATCTTTAAAATCTCCGTATCCTCGCTGGGTAGAAAAGATAATCTCTTCTCCGGATTCATTTATTGCTTTAATTACCGCTGCTACTACACGTACTGTTTTCATAATATCTCCTGGTTCTTTTATATTACGCTGTAAAATAATCAAAAATATCTTTACGAGCTTCTTGCTTTAATTCCAGCTTGAAATTCATGATTGGGAGTTTTTCATTTTTGTCGTTTTCAATCGTGGTCTGTGCCCACTTAATTGGAGTAACCTCACCCATGTAATAAAAATCCGTACCTTCGCCATCACTCTTTTTCAAAAAGAGTAACATCTTCAAACCTTGTTCTTTTGCGTGGATTATCTGCTGAGCTTCCGGACTTGATTCGGATACCCTGCTCCTTGTCATCCAGCTAAAGATCTTATTGCTGTACATTTCAGGGTTCGATGATATCCTTTCAAATTCATCAGCGTACATTGTACTCTTCGCAATATCGTCCGATTTTTCGTAGGTAACAAATATCGGACATGTATCGTGCTTAATTCTATATCCGTACATTGTCGAGCTATCGTCTTTAGCCCAATTCAAAATACGGCAAACATCTTTACGGGAATACTTCTGATAAAG
>CACXGM010000213.1 GCA_902767075.1 uncultured Lachnospiraceae bacterium | reverse complement strand
TCTTCTGGCAATGACTGCACTGTGCGGATGCGCAGGCGGTACAGGAGCGTCTTCGGAGGATAAAACCTCTAAAAACGCCACCTACGGCGGAACCGTAGTTGTTGGCATTCAGCAGGATATTGATGGTCTTGACCCCCACAAGGTAACGGCGGCAGGAACTAAAGAAATCCTCTTCAACATATTTGAAGGTCTTGTTAAGTGTGACTCAAACGGCGATCTCGTTGGAGCTGTAGCAGAAAAGTACAGCCTTTCAGAGGACGGACTTGAGTATACCTTTAACCTCAGACCCGGAGTTAAATTCCACAACGGAAATCCGGTTACTGCAGAAGATGTCAAATATTCTATTGAGAGAGCCTCCGGCCTTCTGGACGGCACACCCCTCGTATCTCCACTGAGTGCAGTAACAGCAGTTGACATATTGGACGATTCAACGGTTCGAGTTACCGTAGGCAGCGTCAATCCCGAGCTGATTTACAGCTTTACCACCGCTATTATCCCTAAGGGAAGCGGAGAGGATTCTGATGCAGATCCCATCGGTACCGGACCGTTTTCTTTTGTATCCTACACTCCCCAGGAGGGAATCGTAGTTAAGAAGAATCCGGATTACTACATCAAGGGTGTCCCTTATCTTGACGAGGTTGATTTCAAAATCGTGGGAAGCGCCGAGACCGCTCTTATGGAGCTCAAGGCAGGCACCATTCAGGTATACCCTTACCTCACCGATTCCGAGGCAACCGAAGTACAGGATCTCATGCAGGTTCTTGCAGCACCTTCGGATGTAGTACAGGCACTCTTCATCAACAATGCGGTAGAGCCCTTCAACGACCCCAGGGTCAGACAGGCTATCTGCTATGCCATCAACCGTGAAGAGGTATGCCAGTTTGTAGCCGGCGGTGATGCTACCATCATCAGCTCAGCAATGCTTCCTACCCTTGAGTCCTACTATGAGGACCTGAACGGAACCTACGGTGTGAACGGAGATGTGGAGAAGGCTAAAGCACTTTTGGCAGAGGCAGGATACCCTGACGGACTGGACATTACCATCACTGTTCCTTCAAACTACGAGTTCCATGCACAGACCGGCGAAGTTATCGCAGAGCAGCTCAAGGCAGCAGGGATCAATGCAAAGATTGACGCTGTTGAATGGAACACCTGGCTGGAGGAAGTTTACACCAACAGAAACTACCAGACCACTGTTTGCGGTATCACCGGAGATATGACTCCCGGATATCTGCTTGCGCGCTTTACCACAGATTCTAAGAAGAACTTCATCAACTACAGCTCTTCCGCATATGATGATGTGTACGCAAGCATCGTAGAATCCGCATCCCTCGGAGAGAGAGCAATCTACTACAAGGAACTCCAGAAGATCCTTACCGAGGATGCAGGATCCGCATTCATCCAGGTTCCCGCCCTCAAGGTGGCCCTCTCCAATGATCTTGGAGGCTACAAATTTTATCCCGTCTATGTACAGGATATGTCCACCGTTTATTACAATAAATAAATGGTGAACTGATTTCAGCATCTGAATATGTGTATATGCTGAAGGCAATCTGTCCGAGGCCGGCACTTAGCGAATACAAGCGTATGCGAAGTATGAGCTTAGTACCGCTGCAGCTTCATCTTGATCGGGCTTTAGCCCAAGCAAGATGACCGCCCACAAGGCGGGCCGATGCCGTTACGGCGAGGCTCGAGGACCGATAGCCGAGAGGCGGTGCCGGAAGCATATGCACATATGAAGATGCGTCACTAAGTCAGTATTCTATGAAAGGAGGAAATCCAAAATGACATACATTTTAAAAAAAATAGCGACTCTCATTATCACATTGTTTCTTGTGTCCGTTTTGGCTTTCCTCGCATTTCAGATCATTCCCGGCGACGTTGTGACCTCGATCTTAGGGACCGAGGCCACTCCCGAACGGGAAGATGCTCTTCGGGCCGAACTGGGCCTTGATAAACCGCCCGTGGAAAGATATATAAACTGGGCAACAGGTGTACTTCGCGGCGACTTTGGAAAAAGCTACCGCTACTCAAAAAACATGAACGAGATGATGCCGGTTGCGGATCTCATCGGAGATAAACTGCCTGTCACCCTTTGGCTGGCGCTCCTATCGCTGATCTTAACCATACTCATCTCCATACCTTTGGGAGTCCTATGGGCCGGCACGAAAAACAAATTCTTTGACGGCATACTGAATGTACTGACGCAAGGCTCCATGGCTGTACCCGCCTTTTTCCTGGGTATATTGGTGACATACCTTTTCGGTATTATTTTTAAAGCATTTATTCCCGGCTCTTATGTGGGCTATAAAGATGATTTTCCGGGGTTCATATCCTATATGATCTTCCCGGCCATCGCCATCGCCATACCAAAGACCGGAATGACAGCAAGATTTTTAAGAAATTCAACCCTGACTGAACTTAAGTCAGATTATGTCAGAACTGCAAAGAGCAAGGGGGTAACCGACGGACACATCCTCTTTAAGCATGTTCTCAGAAATGCCATGCTTCCCGTTGTGACCTTTTTGGGAATGATCATCGCTGAGGTGGTGGCGGGTTCCATTGTGGTGGAACAGGTTTTTGCTCTGCCCGGAATAGGAAGACTTCTTATAAGCGCCATATCCACCAGGGATTTCCCCGTTGTGGAGATCCTTATTCTGTATATAACAATGGTGGTTATCATAGTTTATTTTATTGTTGACATTATTTACCGCATACTTGATCCCAGGATAAGAGTGGAATGATTAACTCTGTTTTCAGAACAAAAGACGGCAAATTAAATACATATCTTGTGATCGGCGCATCCATGGCGGCGGTCGTAATCATCTTGTCTGTTCTGTCCATATTCTGGACTCCTTACAGCCCTACGGCTATGTCCGCTGCACAGAGATTCAAGGCACCGACCTTTGCTCATATCTTTGGCACCGACAATTTCGGAAGGGATATTTTTTCCAGAGTGATGAAGGCTATAGGAACCAGCTTCCTCATCAGTGTGTTTGTGGTGCTCATCTCGGGAACCGCGGGCATTCTGATAGGATCCGTAACGGGATATTTTGGCGGTATCATAGATACAGTTGTCATGAGAGTGGTGGATGCCATCAACGGCTTTCCCAGTATTCTTTTGGCATTGGTGGTGATAAGCCTTTTGGGAAAGGGCAGGGCGAATGTGGTCCTGGCACTTGCCATCGCTTTCACCCCAAGCTTTGTCCGCATAGTGAGAGGTGAATTCATCAGACTCAGAGATGCGGATTATATCATTCGCGCAAGACTCATGGGGGCAAAGAAGACCAGGATACTTTTCCTGCATATCTTACCCAATATTTTCTCAACCTTTTGGGTCAGCGTGACCATTGGATTTAACAATGCAATACTTGCGGAGTCGGGACTAAGTTATCTGGGGATCGGCGTGCAGGCGCCGGATGCAACCCTTGGCAGTATGTTAAGCGACGCTCAAGGATATCTGGGAACAGCACCCTGGTATGCCCTTGCGCCGGGTCTTACCATAGTTTGGATGGTACTGTCGGCAGCTATGCTGAGCGAAGGGATTTCCCGCCGCAAAAAGGGTGTGAGGTAAAAGACTTGATAAAGATCGAGAATCTCACAATTTCATTTGATGATAAGAAAGCAGTCTCGGATATTTCACTGGAGATAAAGCCCGGAGAAATACTGGGACTTGTAGGCGAGTCCGGATCGGGAAAATCAGTGACTGCACTATCCCTGATGGGGCTTATGTCCCATGAGGCGGTATTGGAGTCCGGCAGGGTAACCTTTGGTGATACATGCCTCTTAAAAGCCGGAGAAAAGCCTGACGAAAAGATGCTTCGTTCATATCGCGGGAAGCATATGAGCATGGTGTTTCAGGAGCCCATGACCAGTCTGAATCCCACCATGAAGGTGGGGCCCCAGGTGGCGGAACAGCTCCTTTTGCATGCAAAGGACAGATACCCGGATGCTCAGTCCAGAAGAAAATGCGTGGTGGAAACCTTTGAATCCGTGGGTCTTAAAGAGGCGGATTCCTTATATGACAAATATCCGCATCAATTATCCGGCGGCATGAGGCAGAGGGTGATGATAGCTATGGCCGTGATCCTACATCCTGAGCTGATCATAGCCGATGAGCCCACCACCGCCCTTGATGTGACAATACAGAACCAGATCGTCAGGCTCCTGAAGGAGATAAATGAGCGGGAGAATAACAGTATGCTCTTTATCACCCATGACTTAAACCTGGCAAGACGAATCTGCACCAGGCTCCTGGTCATGAAGGACGGAAAAGTGGTGGAGCGGGGCGATACCGAAAAAATATTTACGGACCCTCAGACGGATTACGCAAAAAAACTGATCGCGGCGGTGCCGGGAAGAGTAAAACACCCGGAGATCGACATAAATAACAGCACCGGAAACAAGATATTATCGGTGAGAGACCTGTCGGTATTCTACAAGGAGCAGAGCAAAAAGCTTTTTGGAGGAAAGATAAACAGACAGGTGGTTTTTTCGGCAGGTTTTGACATATATGAGGGAGAAACCCTGGGACTTGTGGGAGAGAGCGGCTGCGGAAAAAGTTCTCTCTGCAAGGCGATACTGGGTATAAATACAAATATTAAAGGCAGTATCGAGAATAAGACCGTCAGACCTCAGATGATATTCCAGGATCCCTACAGCAGCTTAAATCCCGTGAGGACCATCGGCTGGCAGCTGGAGGAGCCTCTCTATACCATGGATGTTCTGGATAAGGATATAAAGACGGACAAAAAGTGGCGAAAGGAACAGGCACTTAAGATGCTGGAGAGAGTTGGGCTTGACGAGAGCTATTACAGCCGCATGCCCAGTCAGCTTTCAGGAGGACAGAGACAGCGCGTAAGTATCGCTCAGGCCCTTATCACCAAGCCAAAGCTGATCTTTGCGGATGAACCGGTATCGGCTTTGGATGTCACCATTCAGGATCAGGTGCTGGATCTTCTGGAGGACCTGCAGCAGGAATACGGTATAGCATATCTTTTTATATCCCATGATATAAATGTTATTCACAGGGTGAGTGACCGGATCATGGTGATGAAGGACGGACATATCCTGGAGATAGGGGACAGGGATAAGGTATTCGAGGATCCGGAAAATGCCTATACAAAGGAACTGCTTGCCGAACCCTAAGACGCATCCGTAAATTGTAAATCGAGATGCAACCAAAATAAAAACAATAATTAAATTATGAATTTCAGTTAAGAATTATCGAAAAACAGTAAAAATATATTGACATTCTATTTTTGTGGTGGTACCATCTCCGTGACAAAGGGAAATGGTACCACCTTTGTTAATATAAAATCAAATGCGATAAAGATTTATACAGAGAAAGGGGAAACGGAGTAAATGAAGCACGATCTGTTTTCAAAATGTATCAAGATTGTCATAGCAGGAACTACACTTATCGGTGCTGTTGCATGTGCATACGTGCTGCCGGAGATGGTCAAGGTATTTGAAAGATGGTATCCGGAGTTTTCCTATTGGAGTCTGCCCTGGATGATACTCATCTACATATGCGCAGTTCCCTGCTTCGGAGCCATGGGAGTGTCCTGGAAGATAGCTGACAATATCGGAAAAGACAAAAGCTTTACCATGCAGAACGCCATGCTCTTCAAGGTCTTTTCAATACTTGCTCTGATAGATTCCATAATATTCGGAGCAGGAAGCGTTGTTTATACGTTTTTGGGAATGAATCATCCCGGGTTGATGCTATTGGATCTTTTGGTGGTATTTTTCGGACTGGCTGTTTTTGTCTGCATGGCTGCACTTTCTTATCTTGTGGGTAAAGCCGCAAATCTACAGGAAGACAGTGATTTAACCATCTAAAGAGGAAATGTGCATATGAAGATTATAGTTAATGTAGATGTAATGATGGCAAAGCGAAAAATATCATCAAACGAACTGGCAGAAAGAGTCGGGATCACACCGGCAAATCTGTCGGTGCTTAAAACGGGCAAGGCAAAAGCGATCAGGTTCTCCACATTGATGGCCATATGCCATGAACTAAAGTGCCAGCCCGGCGATATACTTGAATTTATAGATGATCCGGAATAAAGGAGAGAATAACCAATGGATACAGATCAGAATTTAAATAAGCAACCCATGCAGCCGGCACCGCAGCCCGTATATGTTCAGGCTGTGAATCCTCAGCAGGCGCAGATGAGCGGGCAGCCGGCACCACAGCCCGTATACGTACAGCCGCAGCCGGCACCTCAGCCTGCACAGCCGCGGATCCCTTTCACTACAACGATCGCCGAAAAGGTTATCGCCGTATTGATACTTCCGCTGTGCTACCTGTATGCTACTATGCTTTGGACCGGGGGGGATTCCTGGAAAATAATGTTCGGTGTGTTTACGCTTGTCTTTTTGATCATGGGAGAGGTCATGTTCCGGACAAGAAAACGCACCTTTGAGAGCTGGGCCATGATGATAATGACCATCATGAGTACCGTGTCCATAACCTTTTCCTTCGGAAATGTGTGGGAGCCCTTTGTCAAGGCATTTTTTACCCATCTTTTTGCGGTATATTGGATCCTGGTGCGCTCCGGAAGACTTGCCGAGGGAGAGACCTCACACATGATGGTGTGGGACGGTATCACCGGTTTTTGCGTAATGCCTTTTAAGAACTGGCCCTTAAACGCCAGAACCATAGTTTCCATCTTTTCGAGAAAGGATAAGAAATCAAAAAAGACGGTGCCCATTGTGATCCTGGCTTCGGTGATCGCTATCATCCTCTTTTTCATCGCGCTGTCATATCTCAGGAACGCAGATGATAATTATGACAGGATCATTTCTGCCATCGGTGATTTCTTTAAGATCGACTGGTCATTTGTTCCGAAGCTCTTCATCATGGCTTTTGCCGGAACTTATCTGTACGGTCTCATGGGTGGGTGCTTCAGAGAAACCGAGGCCCAGGTGAGAAAAAGAGGGGACAATATCAAGTGGTTCGTGGGAAAACTAAGAAAGGTGCCCGGTCTTGTCTGGATCATCTTTATCGGTCTTTTCTCAGCCTTTTATATCGTGTTCTTTGTGCTCCAGGGAAGCTATCTTTTTGATGCTTTTGCCATGAGACTTCCGGAGGAATTTACATACTCCGAATATGCTCGCAAGGGCTTCGGTGAGATGTGCGGCGTCATGGTGATCAACTTCATTTTGCTCTGGCTTTCCACCCGCACCTCAGAGACACTTCCGAAGGGCGTAAAGGCAGCTTGCACAGTGCTGAATATTGAGAGCATGCTCTTTGCACTCATCGCCTTTTTAAAGATCTATATGTATATCAATGCATACGGCTTTACACCCTTGCGACTTCAGTCCATCTGGGCTGCATCGGTACTCTTCTTTGCCTGCATATGTGTGACTGTCAGTATGTTCACCGGCAAGAAGACTGCAAAGATCTGGTTCTACGTAAGCGCAGCCAGCCTCGCGGCTTTATGTATGGTACAGTTTCCGGAGGTGGCCGAGAGGGCGTAACCTTGTAAAAACATATTAAATTTAGTAAAATAAAGTTCGGTGTTATATGCACCGGACTTTATTTTTTAGGGGGACTGAAATAGTGATAATTACTGTTGATGTCGGAAATACAAATATAGTCATCGGATGTGCGGATCCTGTGACCAAAAAGATTGCGTTTGAGGAGAGGATCTATACCGACAGGCATAAATCCGCTACGGAGTTTGCCATAGCCATCAAGCAGGTGCTGGAGCTTTACGGCGTGGATGCAAAATCCCTTGAGGGCGGTATTCTCTCATCCTCCGTGCCTCCTGTTACCGAGCAGGTGGTCAGGGGACTTGATCAGTTCCTCGGAAAAAAGATCATCGAGGTTGGCCCCGGTATAAAGACAGGTGTTGATATCAAGTTAGACGACCCCTCACAGCTGGGACCGGATCTTTTGGTTGCGGCGGTTGCGGGCATTTCACAGTACGGAGCACCCCTTGTTTTGATAGATATGGGTACCGCTACCACGATCTCTGTCATATCCAAGGATAAGAGATTTATGGGCGGAATGATCATTCCGGGACTGGAGGTGGCCCTTGCGGGACTTGCCAGAAGAGCGGCCCATCTTCCGGAAGTAGCCATCAAGAGACCCTCCAGGCTGATCGCAGGAAACACTGTGGGAGCAATGCAGAGCGGCAGCATATATGGTCAGGCGGCCTGCATAGACGGCATGCTGGAAAGGATATGGGAAGAACTGGGATACAAGACCGAAGTGGTTGCCACCGGAGGATTTGCCCAGGAAGTCATTCCCTGCTGCAAGCATGAAATAAAGATGGACGATCAGCTATTAATTAAGGGACTTACCATCCTTTATGATAAAAATACAAAAAAGAGTAAGAAGGAGAAAGCGTAATGTTTATGGCATCAAATTTGGGTATCATCCTTACTATTGTTGTTTATCTGGCAATCATGATCGGCATCGGATTCTACTTCGGCAAGAAGGGTGACGGAACGGCTGAAGGCTTTTACCTCGGCGGAAGAAAACTGGGACCTCTTGTGGCGGCAATGAGCGCGGAAGCATCCGATATGAGCAGTTATCTGCTGATGGGTCTTCCCGGACTGGCGTATATTTCAGGTCTTGCCGATGTTGGATGGACTGCCATCGGATTGGGACTGGGAACTTATTTCAACTGGCTCTTCGTGGCAAAAAAACTTCGCAGGTATTCCAACAACCTGAACGCCTTTACTGTTCCGGATTTCTTCTCCAGAAGATATCACGACAAAAGAAATATTCTGAGCCTTATCGCGGCAATAATAATCATCGTGTTCTTTGTTCCCTACACTGCATCGGGATTTAAGGCAGTAGGAACGCTTTTCTCCACGTTGTACGGATTTGATTATCATCTTGTTATGATAATCGGTGCTGTTATTATAGTGGGTTACACGGTTCTGGGAGGATTCCTGGCGGTTTCCACAACGGACCTTATCCAGAGTATCGTAATGACCGTGGCACTTGTTATCATGGTATTCTTCGGTGTCAGTAAGGCCGGTGGAGTGAGCGCGGTTATCGAAAATGCAAAGTCACTTCCCGGATACTTCACCATGTCACAGACCTATGACATAGCAAATAACGCAGCTGCACCTTATGGCCCTCTCACCATAATATCCACTATGGCATGGGGACTTGGATATTTCGGAATGCCCCACATACTGCTCAGATTCATGGCAGTAAGGGACGAAAGGGAGGTTAAGACTTCCCGCAGGATCGCATCCGTTTGGGTATTTATTTCAATGGGTATCGCGATCTTTATCGGTATCATCGGAAATGCAGTCTCTAAGGCAGGGCTTATCCCCACATTTACCAACAGCTCCGATGCAGAAACTACTATCATCAAACTTGCGGATCTGATCGCACAGCACGGTTTCTTTGCAGCCATCGTAGCGGGACTTGTTCTTGCAGGTATCCTTGCCTGCACCATGTCAACAGCGGATTCACAGCTTCTCACCGCAGGAAGTGCGATATCACAGAACTTCCTTCAGGATTTCCTTCACATCAAGATGAAGGAGAAGACGTCCATGTTGCTGGCAAGACTTACCATCGTTGTTGTTGCGGCAGTAGGTGTAGTCCTTGCCTGGGCACCCGACAGTTCCGTATTCACCATCGTATCTTTTGCATGGGCAGGATTTGGTGCTGCCTTCGGTCCCCTTATGATCTTTTCATTGTTTTGGAAGAGAACAAATATTTACGGAGCCTTCGCCGGAATGGTTTCCGGAGGAGCATTCGTATTTATCTGGAAGTTTCTTATTAAACCTTTGGGGGGAGTATTCGGAATTTATGAACTTTTGCCAGCTTTCCTTGTAAGCAGTATACTTATCGTAGTGGTTTCACTCTGCACAGCTAAGCCTTCTGCCGAGATTGAAAAAGAGTTTGAAGCCGCTAAGGGATGAGCGTGGCTTGTTAGAGCCGAAAGGAGAAGAGATGAAAAAGAAAACAAGTTTAATTCTCGGTCTGTTTATGTGTGCTGCTCTTACAGCATGTTCGGGCCCCGCTGCCGGAGGCGCTATCAACCAGGGGGGATCCGGGAACGATAATAACGATGCACAGGTTTCGGACAGTAACGTAGATAACACCGATACGGAACCGGCCTATGTTTCTCCCGTGGATGATAACACGGATCGGCCTGCTTCTGATGATTCCCAGAGTAGTCAGCCGGCTGAAGTGTCTGAAAAGGATTGGAAAGCAGCATATCTGGAATTCCTGGATGATTTCCTCTTTAACCAGTCGGGATTTTCCGAGGGAGAATATGAAGGTTATACCTGTGGCTTCATATATGTGAACGAGGATGATATACCCGAGCTTGTCATCGACTCCGGATTCGAAGCTGCGGGACGCGTTGTGGCTACCTATGCAGGCGGAAAAGT
>CACXGM010000212.1 GCA_902767075.1 uncultured Lachnospiraceae bacterium | reverse complement strand
TGACGCATGACGCAGACCTTGAACAGTTTTCTGGTCTGTGCCTCTACACCTTTTGATGCATCGATGACCATGACGGCGGAGTCCGCTGCCATCAGTGTACGATAAGTATCCTCCGAGAAATCCTGGTGACCCGGAGTATCCAATATATTGATGCAATATCCCTCATATTCAAACTGAAGAACTGAAGATGTTACTGAAATACCACGTTCCTTTTCTATCTCCATCCAGTCGGAAACCGCATGTCTGGCAGTGGCTTTTCCCTTTACGGAACCCGCCAGATTTATGGCACCTCCGTAGAGCAGGAACTTCTCTGTAAGAGTGGTCTTACCTGCATCGGGGTGACTGATTATCGCAAATGTTCTTCTTCTTTTAATTTCACTAGCTGTATCCGCCATTAGAACTACTCCTTATTTTTAAGCATACACTGTGGAATCTTAACATTTTTCGGGAGAAAAGTAAAGAACTGAAATGGTCCCGGATCTTTACGAAAAAAAAATCTGCCGGATCGCTCCGACAGATTTCAGATTACGTATTGTATTGTGCGTTATGCCCCGAGAATGGTCTTTCTGTACCAGTCAAGGGATTCGATATATGCTTCATATATCTTGTCGGCATCTATATTGCCCAGAAGAAGGATCCTGGATACGCCGCTCCAGTCCGCACTCTCGTATGCCAGAATGAACTCCAGAACAGGCGCCAGCTTTCCTTCGTGAGAAACCAGAGCCTGCTTGATATCCTTTGAAACCTGGATCATATCCAGAGCTTCATCCATGGGCTTATCCAGGATTACATCAAGCACTGAGAACAGCCCCATGAGGAAAAGTTCCTCGCTCTGCATCTTGAGATCGAACAGGCCTGCGATATTCTCGGCAAATCTTGCACGGAGAAGTGTAAGTCTGGTAAGCTCATTGGGCTGGTCAGAACTGATCTCATTTACTACAGCGGTATTGATCCACTTCTTTAATTCCTTCTGACCGAGCATTGCGGCTGCGTGTCTGATGGTGGTGATCTCAGCGGTCTTTACCACTCTGTTGACCATCTGAAGGAGCGACAATGTAAGTGCGGTATCACGGCTGATGATATCTGCCGCTTCATTGAGTTCAAAATCAGGATTATTGACGATCCTGAGAAGTTCTAACTGTGTAACCTTTGCAGGAGTGATATCCTTGGTACCTTTGGTGACAGGGATACGATAGAACTCACCCTCGAAATACTGATATCCTCCGGTGGCCTTAAGTGTATTAAAGGTTCCCATGGTATCGATATTTCCGGCTATCAGCTTTGCGTTGGGATAAAGTTTGGTGAAGAATACCTTTGCCTTATCAATGGCAATCTTCTTATTGTTAAGGAATACGAAGTCAACCAGCTCAAGGATGGGAGCATATACCTGAAACTCTGAAACAGCGATCTTTCTGATGGCTATCTTAAAGCCCGCCGCCTTCAGTTCCTTAAGCCTGTTCACATATGTATCAACCGGTGGAACCGTTCTGTCTATCAGGAGAGCCACCTTTACATGAGCAACCTTACACTGTTCCTCGATGTTGGAGAATATCGAAACATTGGTGACAGGAACGAATACCATCTTATCTCCGGAAAGAGTCTCGATACCCATACTGTTAACAGCCTCAATGCCCTGTACGTATGTGGCACCGTCATAGACACCGGTAACCTGGCTTAAGGGATTGAGGAACATATTGTCCTTTTGAGTAAATACCGAATATGCATTGACCGCTATATTCTCATCAAACATCGGCACTAATGTTAAAAGCATAATTATCTCCTTTCTTACAGAGCCCTATCCTTAGATGTAAGGTTTGATATTAATACAAAGATAAGGCCGATACCGATAAAGACATCGGATATATTAAAGACCAGATTCCTTATCTTCTGCGGCTTTACATCCAGGCTGACGTAGTCAACAACATATCCTCGCTTGACTCTGTCGTATGTATTGCTCAAGGCTCCGCCCAGAATGCAGGTAAGTCCTGCCTTTTCAAGAACTCTTCCGCGTTTGGAGGTTGAAAACAAAAGCATAAAAAGCGACATCGCTGTAGCTGCAATTGAAATGCCCTTTACTTCGCCGGGATATTTCTCCCCGAGATTCAGCATCGCTCCTTTGTTATGATGATTACGAAATCTCAGGATCCCTCTCTGAACTTCCGTACCATCGGATGGAAGTTCCTTTTCCATCTTGTCCTTGAAGTAGAGGTCAGTTGCAGCGATTGCACCTGCGCCGATAAAAGGTATCAGCGCACCTGCCAAAGATCTTTTCTTTTTCATACTGATATACCCCATTCCGGAATATTTAATATTCCAAGATTATTCTACCATTTTCTGACTAATTTGAAAACTATTAGATTTTTTTATTTAACAATTCCGTGAGCCTTAAATAATTCGGACATTTCCACATATTGCTTGGCATAAACATGAAATCCGTCAAAGGTATTTTCCTCTATGAGATAGCCATTTTCATCCACAAATGGGATGTTGCAATCTATATAAAAAACTGTTTCCCCATCCGCAAGCTCAGATATTGCCACATTTTTATCATTAATATCAATGTTGTTATATACTCCGGTCTTGTCCTCTTTTTCCGCCTTCCGTGACACTCGTAAGTTTGCCACGGTAAATATGATGGCACCGGGCTGCTTTTCCTTTAACATATCCAGCATATCGGAATAATTGTTTTTAAAATCTTCCGTATTACCATAGCCGCAATCGTTGGTACCTATCATAATATAGATCTTTCCGTATTGTTTGCGGTCCATGGCTTCTTCGAGAGTGTATTTCTTCCCGTTATTCTGGCACAGAACCGTTTTTCCGCCCTTATAATTGTAAACACAATAACCATTGTCACAATAAAAGTCCGCCTTATCCCAGCCTGCGTAGTCGTATATACCAACCATTCTTGAATCGCCTATAAAGCAGGCATCTTCATAATAGTCATCCTCCACACTGACATAGTCCGCAGGAGTATCAAGTGCCACTCTTCCGGGATCGGAATAATACCTGGATTCTATTTCCTTTGGCTCATATACGATCAGATTTCCATCTATCTCACCAAGTGAGAATGGATATGCGGAAAGCTGTTCTTCAGTCAGATCCGCAAATCTGTCCTCGGCAGAGTTTTCCTCAGCGTCGGATACATCGTCTGCTTCCGCCGCTTGAACTTTCGCGACCGAGGCCCCATTACTTTCATGGTCACCTGAACTTTCTCCCTCGTCCCCTGTCATTCCGCCATTTTCTCCATAACCGGATCCATTTGCTTCATCTATACCGGATCCGCTTGTTTCTTCGGCTTCGATACCATCGCTACCTTCTGCATCTCCAACATTGCCTGCGGCGCCTTGATCCGATGCCTCTGCAGAACCATCGGTTATTCCGTCATTTTGAATACCAGTAAGCTCTGACTCCACTTTTCCGATTTCTTCAAAAGGATCGTTTTTAGGATCTGTTTCGCCCTCCGCTTCGGCAGTTTCGGCTGCCTGTTTTCCGGTGTA
>CACXGM010000211.1 GCA_902767075.1 uncultured Lachnospiraceae bacterium | reverse complement strand
GTAAACTTTAAGGAGGTATAATATAATGCTGAATTTAAGCCTTCAGTTTTTCGCTCATAAAAAGGGTGTTGGTTCCACCAAGAACGGAAGAGATTCTGAGTCAAAGAGACTTGGCGCTAAGCGTGCTGACGGTCAGTTCGTTAAGGCCGGAAACATTCTCTACAGACAGCGCGGAACTAAGATTCACCCCGGTGTGAATGTTGGAATCGGCGGAGATGATACTTTGTTTGCACTTACAGACGGAGTTCTTCGTTTCGAGAGAAAGGGCAGAGACAAGAAGCAGGCTTCTGTTTATCCCGTAGAGCAGTAATTATTCAAGGCTCCAGACATTCAAGATGTTTGGAGTCTTTTTTTAACTTAACAGGAGATTTCGAAGACTTTCCTGTTTGATATGAGGTTGTTATATGTTTGCCGACAGAGCAAAGATCGTGATAATAAGCGGAAAAGGCGGAGACGGACATGTGTCTTTCAGACGCGAAAAATATGTTACTAACGGCGGACCCGACGGAGGAGACGGGGGACGCGGCGGTGATGTAATCCTTAAGATCGATGAAGGTTTAAACACTCTCGTCGATTATCGTCATGTCCGTAAATACAAGGCCGGTAACGGAGAAGAAGGCGGCAAAAAGAACTGCAAAGGCAAGGACGGTGAAGATATCGTCTTAAAGCTTCCCCAGGGTACTGTAGTAAAGGATGCAGCTTCCGGCAAGGTTATTGTAGATATGTCCGGTGATACCCGCGAATATACCATACTAAAGGGTGGACGCGGAGGTAAGGGCAATCAGCATTATGCCACATCTACAATGCAGGCGCCAAAATACGCACAGCCCGGCCAGGAGGCAAAAGAACTGGAAGTATTGCTGGAGCTGAAGGTTATTGCAGATGTAGGACTCGTAGGCTTTCCAAATGTTGGTAAATCCACTTTCCTTTCCAGAGTCACCAATGCCAAGCCAAAGATTGCGAATTATCATTTCACCACTTTAAACCCGAATCTCGGTGTGGTTGATCTTGACTCCAAAGGCTTTGTTATAGCTGATATTCCCGGACTCATAGAAGGCGCTTCGGAGGGTGTCGGATTAGGACATGAGTTCCTTCGTCACATCGAAAGGACCAGACTCCTGGTTCATATTGTTGATGCCGCCGGAACCGAAGGAAGAGACCCCGTAGAGGATATCAAAGCTATCAATAAAGAACTTGAAAAATATAATGCAGATATAGCTCACAGACCTCAGATAATTGCAGCAAACAAGATCGACGCCATATACGCAGACGGCGAAGATCCCGTTCAGAGGATCAGAGATGAGTTTGAAGTAAAGCAGGGTATTCCGGTGTTTGCGATTTCCGCAGTAACAGGTCAGGGGCTGAAAGAACTTCTTTATGCTATATCCGATAAATTGGATTCCATCGGTGGCGAGCCCACTGTATTTGAACAGGAATACGATCCCGAAATGGCTCTCGCAGTATCCGAAGATCCTTACACTGTCTATTATGATGAGGAAGAGGACGAGTATGTTATCGAAGGACCCAGGATCGAGAGAATGCTGGGCTATACCAATCTTGAGTCGGAGAAGGGCTTTGCTTTCTTCCAGAATTTCCTGAAAGAACAGGGTATGCTGGAACAGCTTGAAGAACTTGGTATCAAGGACGGAGATACTGTAAGAATGTACGGTCACTCCTTTGATTATTATAAATAGTATTTTTTTAGATTAAATTGAGGATAGAAGTATGGTAGAACTGACTAGCAAACAGAGAGCATATCTAAAGAGCCTTGCCAGCAATTTAAACCCTTCATTTCAGATCGGCAAGGGAAGTGTTACTCCGGAAATGATTTCTGCGGTAAGTGAATGCTTTAACAATAACGAACTTATCAAATTAAATGTTTTAAAGAACTGTGATGATGATGCAAAAGAGATTGCCATCGTTATCGCTGAGAGGACCAGATCAACTCTTGTGCAGGTCATAGGAAAAAAGATCGTCCTCTACAAGCCTTTCAAGGAAAATCAAAAGATTATCCTTCCCTGATTTTTATATGATCAAGATTTAAAGATGGGACTTTGTTTGGATATGGAGATCAAAAAGATACGCAAACTCTTGGAAAAAGAGCTTGATCCTAAAAGATTTGAACATACTCTTGGAGTGGAATATACCGCTGCAGCTTTGGCCATGGCACACGGCGAATCGGTTGAAAAAGCTGTTTTAGCCGGATTGCTCCATGATTGTGCCAAAGGCATTGATGACGATAAAAAAATCAGCCTTTGTGAAAAATACGGGCTGCCTGTCAGTGATATCGAGCGAGGAAATCCCGGGCTTCTTCACGCAAAGCTGGGTGCATATCTTGCAGAGCATGAATATGAGGTTACCGATAAGGATATTCTG
>CACXGM010000210.1 GCA_902767075.1 uncultured Lachnospiraceae bacterium | reverse complement strand
TAAGGTCTCCATCATAAAAATCTGTTTCTGTTTCCGGGATCCCGGATCAGATAATATTGACCCCTCACACCTATTATAATCCTTTTTAGAAAAAATGGCACGGACATTAAAAATGAAGGCGCTTTATAAGAATTTTAGATTATCCCGTGAGATTTTTTGTTTTTCCCTCTTGACCGATATGGATGATGGTGCGATAATTTGATTGTATTAAATTAAATAGTGTGCAATTTATATTTAAATTCAGCTTAACAGATAAATTCTTTTTACATTAATAAAAACGGAGGAAAAAAAGATGACATACGCAGTCAGATACTACACCAAATCAGGAAACACAAAGCGCCTTGCAGAGGCCGTTGCAGCAGAACTGGGAGTAGAAGCACTTCCCATCTCGGTTCCCGTGGATGAAAAGGTCGATATCCTTTTCCTGGGTAACTCCTACTATGCATTTACCATCGATCCCGAGGTAAGAGCCTTCGTCAGCCGCCTTGATAAAAACAAGGTCGGAAAGATCGCAAACTTCGGTTCCGCAGCAATGCTTAATTCCACTTTCAAAAAGGTAAAGGCAGAAGCTGCAAAGGTCGGTATCGAGATGCTGGATAAGGAATTCCACTGCAAGGGCGAGTTCAAGGGCATCAATAAGGGCCGCCCCAACGCAGATGATCTCAAGGCTGCCGCTGCTTTCGCCAGAAGCATAAAGGAATCTTAAGCTGCGCGATCACAATGGCAATAAACATCAGGATACATCCGATTATTTCCCTGGGGGTCAGACGCTGGTGTAATATCAGCCATCCTGCGAGGGTTCCGAATACCGCCTCAAAGCTCATTATAAGCGATGCAATGGTGGGATTTAACCCGGGCTGAGCCACTACCTGAAGAGTGTAAGCAACTCCGCTGGAGAATACTCCCGCGTAAAGAATGGGGATCCATGCGTTCCAGCTCGCGAAGGCATTTAACCATTGGTTAATCCCGCCGCTTGAGGGAATATCTACTAAAAAAGCCGGTATCCCGGACAGGACACCGCATACCAGGAATTGTATCGATGATAGTCTCACAGGATCCATCTGTGGACTGAAATAGTCGATCAAGAGGATCTGTATCGAAAAAAGAAAGGCGGATGCGATCAGGGCAAGGTCCATCCATTGCAGATCAAATCCGCCCTTCATACAAAGAAAATACATTCCGACTACGCTGATCCCCACTCCGAGCCAGATATTCCATCCACATTTTTTCTTTAGAAAGATCCCAAGTATCGGTACGAGGATTATATAAAGGGCGGTCAGGAATCCCGCTTTGCTTACCTGAGCACCCAGTGCGATCCCCACCTGCTGGGCATTGGCCGCAAAGAAAAGAGATACTCCCACCAGTCCTCCTCCGATCCAGAGCTTTTTGTAATCTTCTTTGCTCTTCGGTTTTCTTTTTGACAATCCAAGTTTATCTAAAACAAATATTACCGGCAATAACACAACCGATCCGATAATAAACCGGACAAAGTTGAAGGAAAAGGGACCTACCGCGTCCCCTCCCGTCGTCTGGGCCACAAATGCTACGCCCCAGATGGCTGCTGTTAATGCCAGTAATAATGAACTTCTTATTTGTTTCGATCTCATGATGCGGGTAAAACACTCCCTAAACGTTCAGAATAGATTTAAGGAAACTCTGAGTTCTGGGATTCTCGGGATTATTGAATATCTTGTCCGGGCTTCCTTCCTCAGCAATGATTCCGTCAGCCATAAATAATACCCTATCTGCCACCTCTTTTGCAAATCCCATTTCGTGTGTTACCACCAGCATGGTCATTCCGTCGTTTGCCAGGTCCTTCATAACCTGAAGCACATCCCCTACAAGTTCAGGATCAAGAGCCGATGTGGGCTCGTCAAAAAGCATGATCTCCGGCTTCATGGCAAGTGCTCTCGCGATGGCCACACGCTGCTGCTGACCACCGGATAAGCGGTTTGGATATTCATTTGCTTTCTCCGCAAGTCCGACCTTTTTCAGAAGCTCCATAGCCTCTTTTTTGATGGTTTCCTTGTCCTCGTGCTTAACCTCTATAGGTGCAAGACAGATATTTTCAAGCACCGTTTTATGAGGGAACAAATTAAACCTCTGGAAGCACATACCCATTTCTAAAAGAAGTTTTTGCTGAGTCTTTTTGTCGATCCTCTCAACGGTACGATCTTTTTCACGATGAAGGAAGAGATCACCTTTTATAAAAATCTTTCCGGATGAAATCTTTTCAAGCTGGTTCAGAGAGCGCAGGTATGTTGATTTTCCTGCTCCGGAGGGACCTATGATGCAAATCACTTCTCCTTTTTTTACCTTAAGATTAATATCCTTTAAAACCACAAGATTTCCGAAATTCTTGCTTACATGCTCTGTTTCAAGTATGTATTCATAGTTTTCCATAGCCGCGCCTCCTTACTCATACAACGAGAATTTCTTCTCAATAGCATTGAATATCCAAGTGAAAAAGGCCGTGATTATGAGGTAGATTACAAGCGCCGGCAAAAAGACGATATATGAGATCTCACTTGTCATGATGTTCTTTGAAATGGTGGTGATATCCATCAGCGAGATGGCAAATACCAGCGATGCATCCTTTAACATCATAATGAATTCGTTACAAACAGGGGGCACCATTCTGCGCACCGACTGGGGGATGATTATAAGCCTCATGGTCTGAGAGTATGACAGCCCCAGTGCCTTTGCAGCCTCGTGCTGACCCTTTTCGATGGACTGAATGGCGGCGCGAACGATCTCGGCACAATAAGCACCGGAGTTAAGTCCGTATGCGATAAGCGCTGCGATAAATGCTCCCTTGTAGACTGCCTGATTGTCCGCTGCGCTGAAGAGATCTCGCCACGCAAAGCCGAACACAGCAGGCAGTGTGTAATAGATCACAAAGAGCTGGATCATAAGAGGAGTTCCCCTAAAGAAAAAGATATATGCAGAGGATAATTTGCTTATGATCTTATTCTTCGATATCTTTCCAAGGGCAAGAAGTGTTCCCAGGAATACTCCGATAAGTGTGGATGCAGTGGTCAAAAACAGCGTCAGCTTAGCACCATGGAGGATGTTTTCCCCGCAGCCCAGCATACGATAAGTGTAGTTCACCATCTGTCCCGCAAATTTACCGAAGCCCTCATCGGCCTGGAATGCTTTGCCTACAAATCCCACATATTTTTCAGTGATCTCCTTTGCACCCGATGTGGAGAATGAACAATAATTCACTATTATAAGGCTGTTATATGTGACCGTCACCCTTTTTCTGGTGCTGGCTTCATCAGCCTTTATCATCTCCTGCATCTCGGAAGAAGCCATGGATTTCATGTCAGCTTCAGAGGGCTTTAAGAAGGACAGAACAACGCAGATGGCGATGATGATCAGTACCACCACCCATGTGATCTTTGTCTTCTTTTTCCAATTTTTGATATCGATCAATCCTTTAAGAAAACTCTTCATATTATATCCAATCGATTTTTTCCGGTACTTTTCACCGGTTTTATTCCGGGTTTGTTTTTTTATCCGTTTTGGGATTCGAAGCTACGAGATTTACTCAGCGCTTCCAAACCAGTAATCATAAGTCTCTGCGATATATCCGTCAGCTTCCATACCTGCAAGAGCCCAGTCAACAGCTTCCTTTAAAGCAGTATTCTGAAGACCCATTGCGATACCAAACTCTTCTGCCTCGGACTCATCCTTGAAAGCGTAGATATACTTATCGGGATTCTTTGCAAGGTAACCATCGGCTACTGTGGAATCAACCAGAACCGCATCAACCTCGCCGTTGTCAAGCTGAGTAAAGCAGCTGAGTACCTTCTCGTTTGCAACAACTTCTACATCGATCGTTCCGGTAGACTTGTAATCGCTGATGAGTTCATCGGAGGTGGTCTCCTTCTGAACTGCAACGGTCATTCCGTCCAGGTCGTTGAAGCTTGTTATTTCCTTGGTATCACCGGCCTTTAAAATAACTGCCTGATAGTTTGAAATGTAAGGAGTTGAGAAAGCCATGCTCTCCTTACGCTCAGCAGTGATGGTACATGCGGAGCAAACAAGATCGTAGTTGTTGTCGATTCCTGCAAAGATACCGTCCCAGGCGGTGTTGATGATATTTACCTCCAGGCCCAGTCTTCTGGCAACCTCAGTGATAATGTCCACATCATATCCGATGGGAGTGGTTCCGTCCTCTGCGAAATCCTCGAAGGGAGGGTATCCGACTTCACAGCCTACGCTGAGTTTTCCGTCGCTCATAAGCTTTACGTTGCTGAGATCATATGCTGCATCGGTGCTTGCAGCTGCATCACTTGAAGCTGCATCGCTTGATGCTGCATCCGAAACTGCTGCGGAATTATCAGTGCTGCCTGATGCCGCTGTGTCACCGGTATTCTTTCCGCAGCCTGCCAGAACGCCGAGGCTCAGCACTACTGCACCCATAATTGAAACTACACGTGTTAATCTTTTCATTTTTTCCTCCTGAAATTTATGCATCAAATTGCATAATTAATACATATTTGTTTTGCTTTACTCACGTTAACGATTTATCGCGTTAAAGCGCCAAGCAAACAAAAAAAGTGCAAAATGCGGTGCGCCCTTGCACTTTTTCCTTTGTACAATATAGTATCATTCTCTCCCGATGTCAATATCCTTTTAATAATTATACATTCTCTGGCCATGGCCCTGTCGCTTTTGGCCCATGGCTTTGCTGCTTTTGGTCCTGCCGCTTTTGCCACGCCACTTTTGCCACGCCACTTTTG
>CACXGM010000209.1 GCA_902767075.1 uncultured Lachnospiraceae bacterium | reverse complement strand
CCGGCTGTCCTCCGGAAGCCATATTTACAGCTTTTCCGCATTATCGGACTGTCATACCTGACTTCGTTATTTGACAGTTGCCTTCATATGGTTGATCATACTCGCCTGATATCCGGCTCCGAATCCGTTATCTATATTTACGACAGACACCCCGCTGGCGCAGGAGTTCAGCATTGAAAGGAGTGCAGATAATCCGTTAAACGATGCACCATAACCCACGCTGGTGGGAACCGCAATAACGGGGCAGTCCGCCATTCCGCCTATGACACTTGCCAAAGCTCCTTCCATTCCGGCAATGGCTATGATTACTGATGCACTCATGATCTCTTCTTTGTGTGACAACAGTCTGTGAAGTCCCGCCACCCCAACATCATAAAGACGTACCACTTCATTGCCGTACCATTCCGCCACCAGAGCCGCCTCCTCAGCAACAGGAACATCACTGGTTCCGCCTGTAGCCACCACTATCTTACCGAGTCCGTCCGGTTCGGGTTTATAACCAATGGTTCCTATACGGGCATCCTTGTGATAATTGAATTCGTCAATATGTGAGAGAGAATCTGCTGCTTCAGAGGATAACCTCGTGATCAGTATTCTATCCTGTCCTTTATTTTGCATCACATCTACGATTCCAAGTATCTGCTCCGGTGTCTTTCCTGCTCCGTAGACAACTTCGGCAACGCCCTGTCTTACTTTTCTGTGAAGGTCAATTTTTGCGTAGCCAATATCTTCGTAAGGTTCCATCTTGATCTTCAACAGTGCTTCGTCTATTGAAATGTTTCCTGCTTGGACATTCTCAAGCAATTTCCTGATTTCCGTATTCATAATAATCCCCAGATTAAGTGTGTGATTCTTACATTCCATTAAATGCAGCTTTTACATTTAAATGCATTATTTCATCTTTTTTATGTGCAAACACTCCGTTTATAAATACAAAAGCGGTCCTGTTTTGCAGAACCGCATATTTCACTTTATTTTTTTCCAGATAGTTTTTTCTTGATAACACCCTTTGGATCCTTTATAAGCAGGATAACCAGCCAAATGATCAGGCCCAGAGCGACAACTGAAAGCCCCAGAAAAAAGTCATTTAACATATCTGCGGGTGCGGGTCTGAAATACTCCGGTCCCAGTTCAACATATTCAAAGATCGCATCCACAAGCCACATGATGGAGGCACCCCAGTAGATCCAGCAGAGAATCCCTACCAGCATTTCATTCTTTGGGGCATTTTTGTACCAGATAATAGTGCAAATAATTGCGGCAAAAACCGAAGTAAGAAGTGTCATCTCTATCCTGTTCTCCTACACATCAATTGTTTCTGCATTCTTTTGATTTCTTTTTTCTATTCTTGTGGAAACCACTACCATTCCAACCCAGACAAGGGTAACAAGAACAGCCATAGATACACCTACGGTGCTCATCTCATGTAGCATCTCCATAGCGTCCTCAGGATCAGAAGCTGCTGTCAGGAAGGGGAAGAAGGGAACAACCTCTCCATGCCAAACATGTTCAAACATAAGAAGAGCTGATCCTCCCAGCAGAAGGTTTCTGAGCCACTTTAGTTTCTGTACAAAAGGGTTCTTCCTTGCAACTGTAAATTCGCTCTCAGAAGCTCCGTTCTGTTCCTTTTCGGAATCATTTTCTTTCTTTTCAATGCCCTTTTCAGCAAGAGTAGTAACAAGCGCCTCAGCTGCCGGTACCAAAAAACATGCCATATACTTTTCCTCCTGTAATGTGATTTATATCTGCAGTATACTGATCATTGACTATTGTCTGACTTGTACTGTATTCCGCTCCTTAATTCAACTGCTCTTCACTACTACACTACTCTATAATATCATACAACGCCGGCTTCATGCATGATCGGATATATATTTTAAAAACATTTTATAATTATTCAGTTATCTTTCGTGGATATATCAAAGAAGTTCTCAATTTCATCCCATACTCCCCGCGGTAAATGTTTGGTACGTATGTGGACACCGGAGCGGGGCTGTTTTTACGGTCCATCATACTATTTCTACTTGCCTAGTCCGTATGAAGGCTCCGGCGCTGGCGTGAATTTACGGGCCGTGCAACTCTTTTCGGTCATTTGGTCCGTATGTAACCCCCAAGACTAGACTATTCTTACGGTCCATCATGCTATTTCTACTTGCCTGGTCCGTATGAAGGCTCCGG
>CACXGM010000208.1 GCA_902767075.1 uncultured Lachnospiraceae bacterium | reverse complement strand
GATAGAACTTTTATACTGTTCCCGTCCATACATCCATGAATAATTAACATATATGTCGGGGGCATCATTACCGTTCAAGACGGTGCCTATCATGTTGTTATAGTCATCGACCTTTGTATAGACCAGTTCAACATTCGGATAGAATTCATTAAAGTTATCAAACTCCACCTCAAGAGCCTCGAAATTGTCATACCCGCCGGCAACCCTGATCTTACAATCAGTTGAAACATCCATAGAGGGCTTAAAAGGTTCTTCGGACCCGGTTTTCTTCTTGGAACCGCATGAAGCCAGACTTATTGTCAGCAACAGTGTTAAAAAGACACATATTCCTCTTTTCATTTTTATCATCTTCCTTCCTTGATCCTGCGGATCTCTTTGATAACAAGTTTAACATCAATGGGTTTAGCTATATGTCCATTCATTCCTGCATCCAGACATTCTGTGATATTCTCGGAAAAAGCATCTGCCGTCATGGCTACGATGGGAATAGATGCCAAACGGGGATTTTCAAGCTTCCTGATTGCCCTGGTCGCATCCAGGCCGTTCATCTCCGGCATCTGTACATCCATAAAGATAAGTGAATAACTGTCTTCTGTTGCTCTGCTCATCATATCGACACAGACGCGTCCGTTTTCTGCACGATCCGCAGTGATGCCAAACATTGAAAGCATTGCGGATATGATCTCCCAATTGATATCGATATCCTCGGCCACAAGGATCCTAAGTCCCTGCAGATCAGAATAATCATCTTCAGGCTGGGTGGACTTTGCTTCTTTTCCTGTGAGTTCGCTTATCTTGTCATAAAGGGTTGAACGGAAAAGAGGTTTGGAAACAAAGCCGTTGGCACCGGCATTTTTAGCCTTATCTTCGATATCCGTCCAGTCGTATGCGGAAACCAGCAAAATAGGTACCTTTGCATCTATTTCCGAACGGATACGGCTGATTATCTCCACACCGTCCATTTCAGGCAATTTCCAGTCAACTATAATAACATCATAATCCTTTCCGGAAATATGCCTGTGCTTTATCATTCCAAGGGCTTCGATTCCGCTGATCGCCTTCTCCGCAGTAGCTCCTATGGACTCTAATGCATCGGTTGCGGTCTGAAGAGTAAGTTCATCATCATCAATAATCAGAACATCGACGGCTTCAAGCTGCATATCGTCCCGCTGCCTGTCAGCCACGGGAATATTCAGCACCACAGTGAAGGTAGTTCCTTCGCCCTGCTTGCTCCTGCATTCGATGGTTCCGCCGATAAGTTCCACCATCTGCTTGGTGATGGTCAGTCCCAGACCGGTTCCCTGAATGCTGTTAACACGGCTGTCAACCTGCCTTGAGAAAGGCTCGTACATGGTTTTCATGAACTCCGGACTCATTCCGATTCCGGTATCAGCAACGGTATAGGTCAGTTTTACACATCCCTCTACATCGCTCATCTCTTCGAACAGATCCACACTGACACGTCCACCGGGCTCGGTATACTTGATGGCGTTGGAGAGAATATTGATATATATCTGATTCAAACGAAGCTGATCGGTATATATGTATTCCTTTTCCATACGGTTAACATGGAAACTGAAATCGATATTCTTTTCCTTTATCATCGGCTGGGAAATATTTACAAGGTTTTCCACTGTTTCTACGATGGAAAAGGTAAGGGGACTAAGCTTTAGTTTTCCGCTCTCAACCTTGGAAATATCCAGAATATCATTTATCAGGGTCAGCAAATGATTGCTGGCAAGACTGATCTTACGAAGGCTTTCCTTTGTGGACTGTACATCCCCCGGATTCTTTTCCGCCAGAGCCGTAAGACCGATAATGGCATTCATGGGAGTGCGGATGTCATGGGACATTGTGGAAAGGAAATCCGTCTTTGCCTTGTTTGCAGCCTCTGCCTTGCTGGCAGTGATCCGAAGCGCTTTGTTTAAATAACGCAGATAAAACAGATCCGTGAGGAACAAAACCAAAAGTCCTCCGGAAACCACTATAAAGAGAAGCCAGTTTCCGCCCTTGCCTTTCAGATCATCTGACGGAACTATACCAAGCATGGTCCAACCGGATTTTGCCGAAACGGGCGTAAATGCAAGTACACACTCGTCTCCGTGGGAATTGATCATCGAAACGGAATCTGTTGATGAAGTGATCTTGTTAAACAATTCATTTGCGGAATCCGGATCTGTAGGATTATATGATTTGTAGAATTCAAAGAAATCCGAATTCTTAAAACCGTATCCCTTTAGAATATAATCTCCGCTCCCGTCGATCATAGCCAGCTCGGCATTTTCCAGTTCGGTCTGCGGAAATACCCACTTTTCCTCCAGCACCGTTACCGGAATGACTCTGAGCAGGACAGCCTCTCCGCTAAATTTCCGATCCGGATCATACAATGTGATGGTATTGCAAAAAGCCAGGGATTGCTCACCATTCATAGGATTGGTGTAAGCACGGGTAATATTGATGGATTCTCCGATATTGTCGATCCAGCCCACATCATCCAGAAAATCCAATCTTTGGTAAGATACCGCATAGTCATCTTCTGTGCCAAGCTTGGGACGAGTTGACAGTCCCGATAAAGTATCCAGCGAGATCAGATGCGCCGAGGCATTCTTGAGAACATGGGAGGAACGGATGAATTCGGTAGCCTCTTGCATTGTCATGGTCCTGCTATTGATATAGTTTGCCCAGACATCACAGATCTGCTGCTCACCTTCCAGATAATTCTCTGTCACGTGTTCCATGGTGACCGTGGTATCCTCGAAATTATCTACTTGCCTCTGATACGAGTCACGGCTTTTATATACGGAATAAAACACAACAAAGATCAATATGCCGGCTATAACGAGCACATTTACTATGCCTATTAAAAGCTTTCTCATATTATGTCTCCTTTGATAAAATACATTTTATCAAAAAAATATGCAGATAGGCAATTGCTATCTGCATAAATAAAGGTATTTCATCCCTGGTCCACCAATTCTCCGTCATGGATCCTCAGAATCTTATCCGCTCTCTTTCCCAGTTCCTCATCATGGGTGATCACCACAACACAATATCCGTCTTTGTGGGCCAGATCCATAAGAACGCCAAAGAGCATATTACTGTTTTTTGAGTCAAGATTTCCGGTGGGCTCATCCGCCAGCAGTATCTTTGTCTTCATGCCCAGGGCCCTGGCTATGGCAACACGCTGCTGCTCTCCGCCCGATAACATGGCAGGAAAGCGGTTTAATACAGACTCAGGAAGTCCCACCTTCTTTATAAGCTCTGTGGCATGCTTTTTTGCTATGGCGGGTTTCATGCCCTTAAGTTCCATGGGATACATCACGTTCTCAGCCACCGTGAGCATTGGGAACAGGCGAAAATCCTGATAGATCACCGATACTCTTTCACGGCGGTATTTTTCAAGATCAATATCGGCTGTGGAGACCCCTTCACACATAACATGACCTTCCGTAGGAATATCCAGTCCCGCCATCAATGATAATAATGTTGTTTTTCCGCTGCCGGAACTTCCAAGGATTGCATAAACGCATCCTTCTTCAAAGCTGTAGGAAATCCCATGCAGGACTTCCTGACTCCTATATTGAGACTGATATACATATTTTACATCTTGTAATTCAATAACACTCATTTTTCTACCCCCTTCATCATTCCCTGACAGTCAAAAGTTCCATAAGATCGATCTTTCCCACAAACAGTATGGAAACAGCTGCCCCTATAAGATAACAGATCATAAATGCCAGTACCGCCAATAACTGTATTGTTCCGCCGGTATAAAGCCACAAAAGTGAAACACATCCTAAAAGGCAACCCATGAAGTTTAAAATAGCCTGTTCTAAGAAAAATGATGAAAATACACGGCCCTTTTTTGCTCCAAATCCGCGCATGAGGGCAAACTCACGCCGTCTTGTAAATATCATCATCCACGAGATGATGAATCCCAGCAGAATAACAAGGATCAATATCATTGTAGACATGACCCGTCCCATAGTGATATTGCGCTCCATGTTTTCCTTAAGCTTTAAAAATGCAGAATCCTTTAAAACAACAGTTGTCCGGTTTCTTCCCATATGACCGACGGCGCTGAAGCCTTCGGCCCTTAAGCTATCCCTGACATTGTCAAGTTCTCCCGCAGAGGAAATATTGAACCTGCAGGTGCTGAAAGTTATGGTCTGCTCCATTCGTACCCGTTGTACATTATTGTAATCTCCGGCCGGCTCATCACCGGTGAGTAACTCCGCCGGAATATGACAGGAAAGAGGGATATAGATATTTGCTTTGCTTCCCTGCTGGACATAGCTTCCGACTGCCTTAACGGCAACTTCAATCTCTCGATCTGTCAGCACAAAGCAGCTGATGGTATCTCCAAGACTCAGCCCTCTTTCTTCCAGAAAAGATTTACTGAACACTCCGGGTATGGGATCGTCGCTTGCTTCCTCTCCCCGCCTTAAAAGCAAGGGGGTAAAGACCTGCTTGTTAAAGACTTCCTCATCCCAGCCTTCAAGCCAAATAAGCCCCGGATCGGAATAATAGAATTCCTTTGCAGCCTTCATGGAATTCAGCGCGACAAGTCCCGGCTGTGTTTTGATCCAGTTCAGTCGCCGTTCCTTTCCATAATCGCTGCTGCTGAATCTGGGCATTTCCTCTGATCGCCAATAATTATAACCGTAGGATACCGCGACATCATCAACACCTTCCACATTGAGAAGGGACTTGACAGTATTTAAGTGTAATCCGAGATCGGAATAATATCGTCCGTTTATACTGACCACATTTCCTTCAATTGAGGTGTTTTCAAGTGCATTCTTTAAATCATTCTGCCAGCCCTGATACATCCCGCTGAGGAAAACCACCATCGTTGTAAGGATCATTGATACAGCAGGGACAATTATAGATTTAAGCCCGCCCCTTCTGATTGAAAGGACAGAATATCTCAAACCGCCTCTGAAATGCACGGAAGTTCCGCCCTTTGGTACATGAACCCTGCTTTTTCCCCTTTGGGGAGTTTTCATCAGACGTTGAAGCTTAAGAAAGAAATAACAAAACAAAAGAGAAACTGCTACGATACCTGCAAATACGCAAATAAAGGGCCAGAACGGCACCACCGGTTCAAAGCTTACCTCTTTGGCTATTCCCACATAGTTTTCGCTATACCATAAAAAACCATTTTTAGAGCGGATATTCTCGATGATCCGGGAAATCCTTTCAAACATAAAGGGGCGCAAAAGAACACCCGCAAGAGTACCAAAAAGGGCGGAAACGCCACTGATGAGGAGCGCACCCGACAAAAACCAGAGAGTGATCTTCCGTCCCGGAGTTCCCAGACTTATCATGATTTTCACAGTTTCACCCTGTCTGCCCACAAACAGAAAGGCAAACAGCATAAGCACCGCAACTATTCCGGCCAAACAGATAATAAATACATTCACCGCCGTTTTTCTAACCTCCTGAAACGGCTGCACTGCATTACTGTACCCCTGATCGAATAGTGTGACTCTTACCTGCTTAGGTGCCATATCCTGCAGCTTTTCCACCGCTTCAACGGCATCTTTGTTTCTTAAAGAGACTGTCCCCAAAAGATATCCGAAAAGAGGTGTATCGGCATCATCAATAACAGCCCAGACAGTCCCCGTATGGTCGGAGGAAGCCTCCGTAATACCGGATACTTTAAAAGTATATGTTTCGCCGGTCAAGGAAAGATCGTAACAGTCTGAATCTGTTCCTTTCATCTTATTCAGAACAAGATCATCTCCCGGCTTCAAACCAAGACCTTGTGCCAGATCGGCACTGATGACACAGGCGTTTTTTTGTTTCGGATCCGGAATGGTACCTTCAGAAAGTTTTACATCGTTTTGTTGGAAAGCATAGACATCTTCCATATTCTTGCAGTGTACCACCGACACATAATTGTTCATTGCCCGGTATTGTTCTGCAGAAGTTAAAAATCTGTCGGGGATTTCCTCCTCATCACTGTAAAACGCATATGGAAGCTCGTCCGAATCAATAAAAGAATCAATCCTGAAAACAGCATAACCGTTCATCGGATATTCACCGATAGTCCGGGCTACGCCTGAGGTATCTACAAATGAACCGTGAAGGACATAGTTTTTCCCTTTTTCGGGCACAAAACCACTTGTTCCCGGCAGGATATCTATGAGAATACCTTCCCTGTCTTTTCTCGAATATATTGCGGTTTTAAGTAGAGCTGTACGATATACAACGGACATATCCGTTATGATCGGATCCCCATTCTCATCAAAATCAGTCCATTGATACAGAGGATCTGAAAAACTGCCCACAATTATTACGCTGCGATTACCGTAGGGCAGATTACCCACCCGCCTGGCATACCCATCTGCAAAAGCAAATGAGGTATTGCCCCTGGTCCATCCTGTCACCCCGTTGACATTAAGAATGTTTTCATCAGTCAGTTCCTTTGCTGCTTTTCTTGCGGCTTCGTCCGGTTCGTCCTCTTTTGGATATTCGGATCCCATGTACTCTATCAGCGCAATTGAGCGATAGGTACCATCGCACTCCTTCAAAACAGCATTGCAATACAGCAAAACTCCCAGTGCCAGTATCATGGTGACCGTCAACACCATTATCAAAAGTGAGAACAGCGCCGTTCGGCCCCGTTCTCTCAGATTAGACATTATTCCATTGCGAATAAACATATATCCTCCCCCGATCAATGTTTCTTTACAGAGCATTGACAGACTGTTTCACAGATACCTTTCCTCATATTCTTCAATCGGGATGGGTTTACTGTAGTAATATCCCTGAATGATCTCGCAACCAAGATCCCTTAGCTCATCGATCTGTTTGCGGCTTTCAGCTCCTTCGGCAAGGCAGGTAAATCCCAGTTCTCTGGCAAGAGTGATAATATGGCGCAAAAGGATAATATCCTCATTGCGTTCCGTATCACCTGCGATGGTGTCCACAAAGCTTTTGTCTATTTTCAAAGTATCGAAGGGCATCTGCGTTAAAAGAGACAGTGACGAATAACCGGTTCCGAAGTCATCCATTGATATTTTAAATCCACACTTGCGAAGTTCCCGCAGAACATACAGCATTCGATCCATATCGTCGTAGGTGGCGCTTTCTGTGAGTTCAAAATCTATAAGGTGATGATCAACCCCATATGAATCGACAATTCCTGTAAGTTTATCGATCAGGTTATCATCATACATTCGGCTGCGGGAAAGATTCACGGAAATCGGATAAAGCGGTTTTCCTTCCTTTTTCCATCGATTCATGGTCTTACATATAGTCTTCAGAACAAGATCATCAATTTTATCAATAGTGCCGTCTTTTTCAAAATACGGAATGAATCTGTATGGCGATAACAGCTCCCTGTTTTTATAATTCCATCGGATAAGCGCTTCTCCGCCCCTTATCTTTTCCGTCTTTATGTCAAATTTGGGCTGAAGATACACGACAAATTCATCCTGCTTCATCGCGGTTTCCACATATGCCTTTATGTAATTACCCCACGAAAGGTCGTCATGCATTTTATCCGTGTAAAAAATGATCTCCGTACCATTTTTATCCGTGCAAAGGGCCTGAGCCATCTTTGCAAAATCCGCAACTCTGTTTCCGGAAAGCATGGCACGCTTCATGGGAACAACCCCACATTTATAATAAACTTTATAGTTCGGATCTTCCTCCAGAGCGGAATTGATTTCAAACAGATCCCGGAGCTTTTGTTTCAGTTCAGGCTCCGGCATATCCTTAAGGATCATCGCGAAATTATCGTTATGACACCGCGCGCTTGCATAGACAAAATCCGCTTCCCTCATGGCTTTTACTATATTGCTCAAAACCTTGTTGGCTGCGATGTGTCCATAAGCTTCGTTGATCACACGGAACTGCTTGATATCAAAATGCGCGAAAGCATAGTCATTAATATCCCTGTCTCCGGGTACTTCCAGAAAAGCCTCAAGATGACTCCAGGTGTAATTGCCTGTTATATGATCCGTAAATGCAAGCCTGTATAATTCCTCTTTGGGAAACTGATCGTGATCATCATTTATAACATTGATCGCACGATCATTATACATTTTCCATTCATGCAGGATCCTGAATTTCCTATAAGCGTGAAATACAGAGATGACTTCGGGCTCTTCTATGCGCAGATCGCTGTATGGTCTATGTGCATCATCATCCCGGGCGATCTCCTCAAATAAACCTTTGATAAACGAAAGATTTATCTCTGCGTCATCGTCAATCTCGATCGAGTAAAAAAAGGCTTCATCAAGTTCAAGCGATTCCATTTCCGTCGGATATCCGACCCTGGGATCATCCTTTCTGAATTCAATGCCTATTACCTCTTTCTCCAAATGACGGACATAAAAAACCCCGGGATGATCATAAGTTCCAAAGGCATCGGCGTATTTTTTAACCACCTGCGGAACCACACCTTTATAAAAGGACGCTATGTCCTCCCCTGACGCATCTATGTAATATAGCATTCTTTTAGGCTTATACAGCTGGTTTAATTTATTGATGAACATATTAATCCCTTATCCTCTATTATGACCCATGGGGACGGAGTCAGTGGTTCAAAATAGGCTTTCTCTCAGATCACCTAAAATAATAATACTATCTTTCATACTAAAATCCCAGTATTTTCTTAACCGGTAAACTGATTTATCCGTTTCCCTTCAATCCCACATATTTCTCTTGCCTATCTTCTTATAGGCTTTTGCCCATTTTGATATTTCTTTTTTCTTGGCGTGATTGTTTGTATTCTCCCTGCCCAGATTTTTGTATAATTCGTACCGTGTTACAGATAATTCACCGCTTTCGATAGCTGCTTTTATCGCACATCCGGGCTCCGTATCGTGCCTGCAATTACTGAACCGGCATCTGCTCTCCAATTCCACAATATCCGAAAAAGTTTCATCGATCCCATCCTGCACATTAGCCATACCGATCTCACGCATGCCAGGAGTATCTATGATCGTGACGCCGTTTGAGAGTTCGATCAGTTTTCGATATGTGGTTGTATGCCTTCCCTTGTCATCATCTTCCCTGATCTCCGAGGTCTTCATGACCTCTTCACCGGTAATAGAATTGATCAGCGTTGATTTTCCGGCTCCGGATGAGCCCATCAGACATATGGTGGTTTCAGGTGTCAAATAGTCCTTCAGTTCATCAAGACCAATGCCGTAGATTGCGGAGATAGCATGGACACGAACTTTGTCGGAGATCCGCTCCACTTCACTCACATACCTTCCCGGATTGCTGCAGAGATCTGATTTTGTAAGGATCACGACCGGGATGGCTCCGCCGGCGTTGGCAATACTCACATATCTTGCTATACGATTATAACTGTAGTCTTCATTAAGAGAGGTGACGATAAAAAGATAATCCACATTAGCTGCCATATATTGCATAACCCCGGTCTTAGCCTGATCAGGCCTTTGCAAAAAGCTATGCCTCTCATTTACGGACAGGATAACAGAATCTCCCTGCCTGTTGTATAAAAACGTCACATAATCGCCCACAACCGGGAGTTTTTCAGCATCTTCTTCATAGAAACTTCCCTTAAGCTTCGCCGGAATCTCTTCACCATGAAAAGTGATCTTAAAGCAGTTTTTATTTACTTCCGAGATTCTGCCTGTTTTTTCTTCTTTCGTTTCTTTTATGATGTTTTTTTCATTAGTTGTAGTATTCAATTCTTTGTCTCCTTTATTTCTTGCATAGTCAATTGTCAAAAACCTATTAGTATGGAGACCTTTTTAAAGAGAAATCCGCCCGAAAAAGGCAAAAGAAAACCGTGGCAGATAAGCCACGGTCAAAACCCAAAATCATTTATCCCTGTATGGATCAAAAGGCAGAAACCGAGGTCATCATACTATTTGCAATTACAATCTCAATCTTTTCAACACGCATTATGATTACCTCACTTTCCTTTAAATTTTTTCAACTACACTACTATTAACACATATTGGTCATTCCGTCAATGCCTATGTTTCCGTTTCCCCCTCCGATACCGGTGGCGCGGGATCCCGACCTTTTATTTCTTGTTCAGTACAGCCAGAGCAGCGTAATGACGCACCTCGAATTCTTCCGGTGCCTTCTCCATAAGTAATTCTTTGTGCTCTTTTTCCCATTTTAGAAGCTCTTCTTCAGAAAGTGAAGCACCCACACCGCGGCAAGCCTTCATCCTGCCGTGCCAGCTTTCCCTTGTAAAAGGAACCATAACATCGTATTCTTCATGGTCTGCAAGATCAAAATATTGATAGGTCACATCCGGTATCCATATAGGATGTTTTGTTTCACCGGCTCCCGTCCATTTAGGATTATACTTTAATACCAGTTCCTCGCTGGCACCTGCGATCTCATCCTCATAAGGCAGCCAGGCCATGTACAGAATGAGAAGCCTGCCACCCGACCTTAACAGCTTCGCCAAATAAGGCATTACCTTCTTATGGTCAAAATACCAGAAGCACTGACAGGCGGTAATAACATCAAAGCTTTCATCCGGAAAATCCAGATCTTCCGTGGCTGCAGCCTGAAATGTAATATTCATACCGGCAGCTTCCGCCAATTGTCCGGCCTGTTCGATCTGCTCGGGCGAAATATCTGTTCCCGTCCAAGTTGCACCATAACGATACATATTCCGGGGAAGTACGCCTGTTCCCGTTCCAAGATCCAGCACATCCTGTCCCTTTATACATAATCCTCTGTCTACGATCTTTTGATAAAAAATCTCCGGGTAAATATCCCTGTACTTCGCATATTCTTTTGATGTTCTGCCCCAATCAAAAGCTTTTCCGCCGTCTATTCTTTTATCAGTAATTACCATAATTGCACCTCCGTAAGCCTGGGTTGCTGTCCGTATCCTACATAAAAAAATAAGTCTTACATTTTTTCGCCTTGACCAAAACCATTCTCGGTCAAGGAATTAACGATGGTCGAGAACATGCGATGATATTTCTTTATTCCCTCAACAAACCACTCAGACTCGCGCTCACCTTCCCTGTCCCTTATAGCCTTGTACCCTTCAAAGAAGGTCTCATTGTCAAAAATATTCTGTTTAGCCATTTTTCATATCCTTTTGATTCTATAGTAATAAAATATCTGCGCATGTTCCTCTGCGTTTCTTACCCGCTCAAGAATGACACAAGGGTCATCAGTCTCAAATCATTAAAGATCAAATATACTCATCTGCGTATACTTATCCGGAAATTCCTGCATAAAGCCAAAACACTCATCCGGATTTGACAGGAT
>CACXGM010000207.1 GCA_902767075.1 uncultured Lachnospiraceae bacterium | reverse complement strand
TGGATGCGACCGGTGCGCAGATGAATAATGCAAGCTAAAGCTTGCGCGCACCGGCGCGCAAAGAGTCGCAAGCGACTCTTTGTTCTGAGTGGTTTGGGCAGGTGTTTCTTATGAGAGGTGTGAGAGTATGACAAAGGAAGAAAGAGTGGCGTCACTTCACAACAGAATAGCCGAAAAGAAGAGAAAGAGGCAAAAGATGATCACTTGCTGTATGGGAGCCGTAAATATGGTCCTCTTCGTGCTGCTTCTGGTGATCATTAAACAGGAGGGACTGGTTCTGTCCGGCTTTGCCGGTGATTATACCGGAGCAATGCTCTTTGACAATGTCGGGGGGTATGTTCTTTTGGCTGTGGTTGCCTTTATGCTGGGTGTCGGTGTGACTGTGATGTGCATTTATCTCAGCAAGAAGAATAAATCTGAGAAGAAGGAAACAGAAGATCCGTCAGTTTAGATGAATTCGTATTATACGTTTTAATATATGCTCTCTTATGAGGGGAGGGCTCGGTTGATCCCGGGGACGTCGAAAGAGTGACGGCCTCGGAGGTTAAACTGGGAAATCTACGGGTGATAAGCCCGTTTTTTTTATCTAATAGGAAATTCCTTCGAAATTCCTACCTTAGTTTTTGGGACAGGAAATTAAGAAAATTCCCTTGACATTGGACTTGCATTATTGTAAAATCACTCAATGTGCGACGATTTAGGTAAAGCGGAGCCTCCCAACTCCTGCTCGCTTAGGTTTAAGCACCTCCTGTCGGATATCTGCGGCCCGGACATCCGCTTTTATCATGTAACGATAGGATGACAGGTATTCCTGTAAAAGCAACACAATTTCGCGTTTTGCGGAGCGGTCCGCAGAGTGCTGACGATTAATTTGGAGGAAACACAATGAAGACTTATATGCCTAGCGCAAATACCATTGAGAGAAAATGGTATGTTGTAGACGCTACTGATAAGACTCTTGGCCGCCTTGCAGCTGAGGTCAGCAAAGTTTTAAGAGGTAAGAACAAGCCTACTTACACTCCTTTCCTTGATACCGGCGATTTCGTTATCGTTATCAACGCTTCCAAGGTTAAGGTTACCGGTAAGAAGCTTGATCAGAAGGTTTACTATCATCACTCTGACTATGTTGGAGGAATGAAGGAAGAGTCACTTAGAGATAAGCTTGCGAACAGCCCTGAAGAAGTTATCGAACTTGCTGTTAAGGGTATGCTTCCCAAGGGACCCCTTGGAAGACAGATGTACACAAAGCTTCACGTATATGCAGGAGCTGAGCATCCTCATGCTGCTCAGAAGCCTGAAGAGCTTACATTCTAAGGGAGGTTTAAAAAATGGCTAAGTCAGAAAGATATTATGGAACCGGTAGAAGAAAGAGCTCTGTTGCAAGAGTATACATCACTCCCGGTAAAGGAAAGATCACTATCAATAAGAGAGACATCGATGAGTACTTTGGTCTTGAGACCCTCAAGATGGTAGTTCGTCAGCCCCTTGCTGCTACCGAGAACGAAGGAAAGTTCGACGTAACCGTAACCGTTAAGGGCGGCGGAACCACAGGCCAGGCAGGCGCTATCCGTCACGGCCTTTCAAGAGCACTCCTTCAGGCAGATGCTGATTACAGACCTGTTCTCAAGAAGGAAGGCTTCCTCACCAGAGACCCTCGTATGAAGGAAAGAAAGAAGTACGGCTTAAAGGCAGCTCGTCGTGCTCCTCAGTTTTCGAAAAGATAAGGATTACTGCGAATTGCAGTTTATGGAAAGAGTTCCCGAGTTTACTCGAGGAACTCTTTTTATATGCTGCAATTCATTGGAATGCAAGATGCGAGTGAGGAAATGCGAAGCATTTTCGAACCTGCGTCTTGCATTCGCAGTAATCCGGAGAATATGCGAGTGAGGAAATGCGAAGCATTTTCGAGTCGTTCGGCATGGCGGATGTTCCTACTTTTTCTATTTTACGGACCAAGAGAAGAAAAACAGACAGTAGGTCCGTAGTATATCCGCGCAAGACGCGACTATTTACGGACCAAGGGCAAGAATATAGACAGTAGGTCCGTAGTATACCGGTGAAAGACGTGACTATATACGGACCAAGAGCAAATTTATACTTCTTTGGTATGTTTGTTAAAGAGGAGAAGCACTGCGGTGGTGGTAAATCCCAGGGAACAGAAAGCAAGCAGGAAGGTGCTGCCAAGAGTCTTCAGGATCAGGCCCGCCAGCACAGATGCGATGGGGACCATACCTTGAGTTCCGATGCTGGTAATACTGGTGATCTTGCTCAGCTTATCCTTGTCCACGATACGCATGAGAGCCGTGTTGATGGGGATGCTGACATTTGCGATCAGGAATCCGATAAGAAGACATCCGATGCACAGAGCCAGCAGGAATCCGTTAAGCCATACACCGCGCTCCACAAATATGTGATAGACAATGGTCATGGCGATCACCAGTACTGCCATCATGCAGAAGCGAACGGCACTCTTTCTGCCCACCTTGTCAGCCTGGGGCCGTACACTAAGGATAAGAGCGCCGGAAAGGGAACTGATGCCGAAGCATACCGTGAATACAGAAGACCAAAGCTCGGGCTTTAAAACGGAATCAAACAGATAGGACGGAGCATTTGCAACATCTGTCTTGACGAAATAGGGCAGAAAATTGCCGCTTATGGGAGCGAAAAAGAAATTGATGAACAGGATCGCACACATCATCACCAGGATGGCTTTGCGATTCTTCAGATAGATCAGACCTTCCTTTACATCGGAGAGGGCGACCTTAAGCGTTAAATGCTCTGCGGAGGGCTTGTGGTCATAGCGTATGAACATCTCCGAGAAACCGGAAGCCACAAAGCAGGCACCCACAAAGAAAAAGAGAATATGGATCGGCATGGTGGCATACAGCACACCGGCCAGAACGATGCCCAGGATACCCTCCAGGGCATTTTTTACGGAAAAATAGGAATTAGCCTGCTGGAGCTTGCTTTCATCCACTATCTGGGGAAAGAGGGAGCCTGAAGCAGGATTAAAGACACCGCTGATGGCGTTGCTGATGATGCCCAGGACATATAGGATGATCACATGGGCGGTTGCCTTAGGAAAGATCAGCATCAGGATCGTGGCCAGTATTATAACGCCACCCTTCAGATAATCGCAGATATACATGATCTTTGCTTTGTTGAAGCGGTCTCCCAGAACGCCGCCGATGGGAGTGAATACAAGCATGGAAACGCCGCTTAAAGCCAGATACAGCCCCTGGAGAAAGGCGTTATTATCCGTGATCTCCAGTATGTAAAAGCTTACCGCAAAGCTGTATAAAAGGGCGCCCAGAGCGGAAACCAGAGCGCCGAAAAAGACAAGCCGGAAATTGTTATTGGTAAACACATTCTTCGATCTTGTATCCATATATGACAGACTCCTTTTTATTCTGCGATATATCAAACTATTCATAATTATAAAGGTTTATTTGAAAGGAATAAAGTTTTTTTGTAAAAAGGCTTTTCTTTTTCCTATTTTATGGTACAATATCGTAAATGCCCGAGCGAAGAGTGCTTTTGTCCAAATTTAACGGGTCATTACTTTCCTTGAGTTTCGGAAATGTAGAAGCTCATTGTTTTGTAATTGACTACTGTCTTAAGTTTGAACAAAAGCACTCTTTTTCTGCGCGTACGGGTGCACCATTTACTTAAAGGAGACCAGTAAAAATGGCAGAAGATTACATCATTGAACTTAAACACATTACCAAGACCTATGATGACAATGGGTTTACTGCGGTAGATGATTTTAACCTTCAGGTAGGCAG
>CACXGM010000206.1 GCA_902767075.1 uncultured Lachnospiraceae bacterium | reverse complement strand
GCCGTTGCGGCCAAGAGTATGAGGAGTTTAATTATATTCTTCGAATAGATAATAATCTTTGAATCGCCATTTATCAGATGTGAAAAATTATGAGTTCCGTCGCCAGATATGATCCCTTCTATTCCAAAGACAGTGTCCTCAAATCCGTTTGCATAGAAAACTGCCATGATAAAGAGACCTGCGCAGACAGCACACACCCCAAAGAATATAAATATTCTTTGAAGTTTTCCCTCATCAGAAAGCATTAATAGGAACACTATCATCACCGGCACGAGAATAATGCAGGCGGACGAGAGAACAGCTACGCAGAAAAACAGAGCAGATATGGCTACAAGGAGATTTCCTATGCGTGCTTTTTCCTCTCTGAAATGATCATATGCGTTCCACAACAAGCAGGTCATAAGCACAAGGCTCCAGACCTGAAGATTGGAAAAATCCGGGATCGCAATGAGTTTTGTATATGTGCAGAAAAGGGAAAAAGAAACAAGAACAGCCGCCGAGGGATTGATATGCTTTTTTAATGTCCTGTAGAGAACAAAGCATACGACACCCTGAGTCACTATTCCCACGGATCTCAAAAACAGAAGGCTTCCTTCAGTGCTCCCGGTAATCTTCACAAAGAGCCACATAAAGAATTCCCCATAAAAAGCAGAAGTCTGAAGAGTGTCCCAGACTTCTCTCAATGGAAGATCGCCCTTAACCAGCCTGTAAATAAGAACAAGCTGGTATTCCTCATCCGCTGTAAAACCTGTCCGGAGAACCTTATATGACACCAGCGCACCGATGACAGTGAGGACAAGTCCTATAATGATATTGGCTGTCAGAAATTTGTTTTCTTTAACGATATGTTTTGCTTTCATGTTTTTTTCTTTTTAAGTTTTGTTTTTCCCTAGAGATTATATCATATCAAAAAAATAAGAGCCACGCTTTCTATCGAAAAGCATGACTCCTATTGTTTAAAGAACTGTTTTATTCTGTTACAGCTTCCGAAACTGCTTCCGATACCTTGTTTGCAACAGCTTCCTTAGCTGCGGCTCCGTCAAGACCGGAAACGTTAACATTGTGATTAACCTTTGCATCATAGGTCTGTGCCTTCATAACTTCGGTGAGATCAAAACCTGTGGTCTCACGAACAGACTCGATAACCTTTGCAAGAACTGCGGGGGTATATCCGCCAACACTTGCCACTCCACCCTGTCCGGAACCGGAATCGATAACAGTAACCTTGTCGATGGAAGAGATGGGCTCTGCGATAGCCTTTGCGATATCAGGCAGCTGCTTGATGATCATCTCGGTAATAGCGGCATTGTTGTACTTTGCATACGCCTCTGCCTTCTTTTCCATTGCCTGCGCTTCCGCAATACCCTTTGCTTCGATAGCTTCTGCCTCTGCACGACCAACGGCTGCGATACCTTCTGCTTCCTTCTGCTTTGCATAGATTGCAGCGTCCGCCTGTGCCTTTACGGCTTCTGCTTTCTTTTCCTGCTCGTACTTTGCAGCATCTGCTTCACGCTGTCTCTCGATCATGGCAGCTTCTGCTTCTTGCTGACGACGATATTTCTCAGCTTCTGCTTTCTTTCTGATTTCTGCGGTAAGAGCCTGCTCAGCAACCTGAGCTTCCTTTGCCTTCAGTTCAACTTCGCGCTCCTGACGAGCGATATCTGCATTGGTACGGGTAACTTCGATGGTCTTTCTCTGCTCTTCCTGCTGGATCTCATATGCAGCGTCTGCAGCAGCCTTCTTGGTATCGGATACCTGCTTGAGTTCTGCTCTCTGGATAGCTAAGTCATTCTGCTTCTTTGCGATCTCTGTCTGAGATTCTACCTGAGCATCGTTAGCCTGCTTGTCTGCCTGAGCCTGAGCAACCTTGATATCTCTTTCGGACTCTGCTCTCGAAATAGCAGCAGCCTTCTGGATACGAACTACGTTGTCAACACCGAGGTTCTCAATAACATGATTGTTATCGGTGAAGTTCTGTACGTTGAAGGATGTGATCACAAGACCCATGGCTGCAAGATCGGGATCTGCATTCTCTTTAACGAGAAGTGCAAATTTCTGACGGTCTGAAACCATCTCTTCCAGTCTCATCTTACCTACGATCTCACGAACGTTACCTTCGAGAACCTCTCTCGCAACTGCTGCGATGTACTCGGGTTTCTTGTTCAGGAAGTTCTTTGCTGCCAGCTTGATAAGATCCGGTGTATGACCAACCTGTACGTTTACGGTTGCATCCACGTTGATGTTGATGTAATCCGCTGTAGGAACCGCACTGGATGTCTTTACATCGATAGGAATGAGCTGAAGTTTTAAAACGTCCTTTTTCTCAAGGAAAGGAATCTTAACTCCGCTTCGTCCGATGAGGATCCTGGGCTGTTTGTGTAGACCGGTGATGATGAACGCCTCGTCTGTTGACGCCTTTACGTATCCTGCCAACATCAGGATCAAAACAACGATCAAAATAGGTACTCCGATAATTATGTATTTTAGCATATCTGCCTCCTCCTTCTGCAGCGACCTGTTCGCTTGCTTGTAAGAACAATATACAACTGCCGCTTATTCCATTAAATCATAAAAAAAGCGAAATAGATATATCTATTTCGCAGTTCCGATATTTTTATCAATCCACTTTTCTATGATATCCGCTGTTTCGGCAATCTGCTCTTGGTTTGAAACAGCCGGCACGCCGTCTCCCTTTTGTATTCCGTAGCATCCGAAATATGAATGGATCCCACCTTCTATAATGTATTCTTCCGAATCCTCCGGCCAACAGGTTCTGGCATTTTCATATGCTTCTTTGTTAACTACCTCATCTTCTGAACCTATGATGGAAAGAAAACGTAATTCTTTGTCCGATAAGTCCGCGTCCGGATATGAAGCACAAAGAATCAGACCTTCATAGTCATCCTCTGTCTCATCAAGGAAAAGGGAAGCGGCAACCCCGCCGAGGGAATGACCTGCCAAATACCAGTCAATATCCTTGGCAGTACCTGTCCTTGCTTCATAGCCTCTGGTAATAACATCTACAGCATTTATTCTTAAAAACGCAAGATTATCGGGCATTTTGGGCAAAAGACAAACATATCCCTTACCTGCCAATTCATACATAAGGCCACTATAGGCTGTATATTCAACCTTTCCTCCGGGATAAAAAACTATAACCGCCTTATAGTCCTGATCCGCAGGGATAAAAACCATTCCGTTATCATCGGAATAAGCGTTAACCTTCCTGTCCAAGCTGCTTACTATTGAATCAACAACCTCTTTGTCGACCCTGTAATAATATCTCGTGTAAATCTTAAATACAACGAAAAAAATAACCGCAATAGAAAATATGGCTATTAAAAACCACTTACCTATCTTTAAAAATCTCTTCAAACCAATTTATCTCTTTCTGTTACTGCTTTTGTATTTTCATGGTAAGTGCAATGCGCTTCTTAGCTGTATCGACTGAAATAACCTGTACATCAACCACATCTCCTACGCTGACAGCCTCAAGGGGATGCTTGATATATCTGTCGCAGATCTGAGATATATGAACAAGTCCGTCCTGGTGAACACCGATGTCTACGAATACACCAAAGTCAATGACGTTTCTGACCGTTCCCTTTAAGATCATGCCGGGCTTTAAGTCCTTCATCTCAAGGATATCACTGCGAAGAACAGGCTTTGGCATATCCTCTCTGGGGTCACGTGCGGGCTTTTCAAGTTCTTTTAAGATATCCTTTAAAGTGATCTCACCGATCTCCAGTTCCTTTGCAGCTTTTACTTTATCAAGCTTTCCTGCCATCATCTTGAACATGGCATTTTCATTTGTACCTGCTTTTCTGATGTTTACGACCTGGCTCTTTTCAAAGCCAAGCTTTTTGATCAGCATTTCCGCAGCCTTATAGCTTTCGGGATGAACGCTGGTGGCGTCAAAGGGATCCTTTCCGTCAAGTATACGCATGAATCCTGCACACTGCTCATATGCTTTGGGTCCAAGCTTGGGGACTTTTAAGAGCTGTGCTCTTGAAGTAAACTTACCGTTTGCTTCGCGGTATTCCACGATGTTTTTCGCTATAGTCTTGCTGATACCGGAAATGTATTCAAGCAAAGATACAGATGCGGTATTAAGGTCAACACCCACTGAGTTTACGCAGTCTTCAACGACACCGCCAAGGGTTTCTCCCAGCTTTTTCTGGTTCATGTCGTGCTGATACTGGCCGACACCTATGGACTTGGGATCGATCTTTACAAGCTCTGCAAGGGGATCCTGAAGGCGTCTTGCGATGGATGCAGCACTTCTCTGACCAACATCGAAATTGGGGAACTCTTCCGTAGCAAGCTTACTTGCGGAATATACGGACGCTCCCGCCTCGTTTACGATCACGTACTGAACAGGCTTGTTTATCTCTTTGAGAAGTTCAACAATAACCTGCTCGGACTCTCTGGAAGCGGTGCCGTTTCCCACAGAGATGAGCTCAACATTATATTTGTCGATGAGTTTCTTTAATTCAGCCTTGGCCTCGTTTACCTTAAACTGAGGCGCTGTAGGGTAAATAACCTTTGTGTCCAGCACCTTTCCGGTGGGATCGACGATGGCGAGCTTACAGCCGGTCCTGAACGCAGGGTCCCAACCAAGGACTACTTTTCCGGCAATGGGCGGCTGCATCAGAAGCTGGCGAAGGTTCTTTCCAAATACGCTGATTGCACCGTCCTCAGCCTTTTCCGTAAGCATGTTTCTGATCTCACGCTCAATAGACGGTGCTATCAGTCTGTCATAACTATCCTTTATTACATCCTTTAAAACAGGTGTGGTTATTGGGTTATCATTAACGATTATCTGCTTTTCAAGATAGCGGATTATCTGCTCTATCGGAGCTTCGATCGATACTCCCAGGATCTTCTCCGCCTCTCCTCTGTTCACTGCCAGGACACGGTGGCCCGCCATCTTCGCTACCGGCTCAGAGAAATGGTAGTAGTTCTCGTATACGCTCTCCGCCTTATCATCCTTTGCCTCAGATATGAGATTTCCCTGTTTGGCGGTGATATCTCTGATATATGTTCTGTAATCGGCATCATCGGAAATCTCCTCAGCAATGATATCCATAGCTCCGGCGATAGCATCCTGAGGAGTTTTGACTTCTTTTTCCTCATTAACGTATTCTTCGGCAGTTTTTTCCAGTGGTTCCTTTGCATTCTGGAGTCTGATGTATAATGCCAGCGGTTCAAGTCCTCTTTCCTTTGCAACGCTTGCCCTTGTCTTTCTCTTAGGTCTGTACGGGCGATAGAGGTCATCAACTGCTGTAACAGTCTCTGCTGCGATGATCTTAGCTTTCAGTTCATCAGTAAGCTGTCCCTGTTCCTCAATGCTTGATAAAACCTGTGTTTTCTTTTCTTCCAGATTTCTCAGATATTCAAGTCTCTCTCCGAGAGTTCTGAGCTGCTCATCATTGAGGGCGCCTGTTGCTTCTTTACGGTATCTTGCTATGAAGGGGATCGTGCATCCCTCGTCAATAAGCTTGACAGCAGCCTCAACCTGAGTCTTTTTAACTGATAATTCTTTTGCGATTACTTCTGAAATGTCCATTTAAATCTCTCTTTTGTCTTCCTTTATTTGCGCCGATTTAGTAGGCACTTTATTATAATATAATAGGTGAAGAATCCGTTCAAGGAATTTTTTCATTGACTATGGAAAGTATCTTTTGTAGAATAGAAAGGCAGATTGTTGCAGGATTAGTACATCGGTAGTACATCGGCTTCCCAAGCCGAGGAGGCGGGTTCGACTCCCGTATCCTGCTGATTTAAAAAAGTCTTGAAAATGTGCGATTGATAATTAAGCAATAATACCGTATTTACATAGAATCCTGTCGGAGTAAAACCTCGACAGGATTCTTTTTGTTGATCATTGTAATTATGTATTCTCCCATTCCCACTTATCTGGGAAGGTCAGGGTGTTCACCGGACCAGCCGACCTGGGGCAGGCAGGACAAGTACGACATGTCCTCCTTACCGATCTCGAAGTCAAATACATTCAGATTCTCAAGCATGCGCTCCTTTGAGGATGCCTTGGGGATCACGGGAATTCCTCTCTGAAGAAGGTATCTCAGCAGTATCTGTGCATTTGTCTTTCCGTATTTTCCAGCTATCTTTGATACCTCCGGATCATTGAGAACGCTGCCTCTTCCAAGAGGACTCCATGCGATGGGCAGAATTCCCTTATCTTTTACGTAACTTAATGCATATTCCTGCATATATCCTACGTGAAGTTCCAGCTGATCAACCATAGGTTTTATCCGGGCATTTTCCATCAGCGGTTCTATATGATGCGGCAGGAAGTTTGAGAGTCCGATCGCCTTTATCCTGCCTGCTTCATAGAGATCCTCCATGAGCCTCCATGACTCTCTGACCTTTTCTAACCATTGGTTATCTCCGGCATCGCTTCCTGCCGGGTTCTCCTTGGGCCAATGGATCAGGAAAATATCCAGATAATCCGTTCCCAGTTTCCTGCAGGATTCTTCAAAGGATGCAAGTGTCTTTTCCCGGCCGAGTTCAGTAGGCCATACCTTGCTGCAGATGATCAGATCCTTTCGCAGATCTTCCACCGTTTTGCCGGTCTCATCCGCGTAATCCTTCAGCGCCCTTCCTATTGTCTCTTCATTGTTATAAAATGCGGCGGTATCGATATACTTATAACCGACGGTTATCGCATCTTTTATAACATCTTCTCCTCTTTTGTCCGTGGACATAAAGGATCCAAAGCCGACTGCAGGAATAGCCAGACCGTTATCAAGGATATATTCAGTCCTTGAACCGATATATCCCACCTTGTCAAGGATCCTGTCAATAAGCCGTATATTCTTTATAGAAAACTCTTCAGTGATGTGAGGCTTTTCAACCCCCAATACGACTCTGCCCAGCTGCTCTATCTCAAGAGTATAATTGGATGCGGCTTCTATCTTAAGTTCCTTTGTATTCCATTCATAGTTTGAAGGTTTCGTAGTAAGCTTATAGGTGATCTCGCCCTCCTGATTGTACTCGTAGTCAGCTCGAATATAGCCCTTTGAACCATGGATATAAAGTCTGTCATATCTGTCGGCAGAATCTTTTCCAAGAAGCATGCCGGCGTGAAAAGAGGCTCTGATGCCGTTTTTAAACTTAAGGAGAACCGATGCCATGTGATCAACATTATCATCATAAAACTCGGCATCTGCCTTTATATAATCTATTTCAGAATCAACGAGGTTCAGTATCATAGTGGTGCTGTAGCATCCCACATCATAGATGCCACCGCCACCCAGCTCTTTATGCAATCTAAAATCGCTGGTAAAATCCTGTATCAAAAAAGCAGTATCGATATAATCAACCTCTCCGATTTCTCCGGAACTAATGATCCTTTTAAGTTCAGAAATAAAAGGGCTGTGTAAATAAGCGTAGGCTTCCATCAAATATACGCCGTTATTCCTTGCTGCTTTAAACATTTTGCGAAGCTCGGTCTCATTTAAGGCGATCGGCTTTTCACACAGAACATGCTTCCCGGCGTCAAGTGCCTTTACCACCCACTCCAGATGTATGTCATTTGGCAGAGGAATGTATACCGCTTGAACTTCGGGGTCAGCAAGGAGTGCATCATAGCCCTCGTATGCTTTCTCAAAGCCAAAGCGTTCCTTAAACTCTTCCGCCTTTTTGAGGCTTCTTCCGGCGATGGCGTAAAGCTCACAGTTGCCGGCTTTTTGCATTCCGGGGATCGTGCATCCCGCGGCTATGCTTGCAGTACCCATTACGCCCCATTTTACTTTATTGCCCATATGCTTTCCTCCGCTTGAAATCTTCCGTTGTGCGATCTGATATTGTCAAACACAGATAATTATAGCATTACAAGTCTAAGGTATTCTGTCAATTCTTTTTATTTATTTGCTGTTTCATTTCATCTGGTGCCGGCCATTTGCTTTTATACGGGGCTTCCGGCTATTTCCTGCGGTTTGGTCCGTAATTCCGGCGCCGGCCGCTTGCTTTTATACGGGGCTTCCGGCTATCTTCTGCGGTTTGGTCCGTAATTCCGGCGCCGGCCGCTTGCTTTATTACGGGGCTTCCGGCTCTTTTCTTTGATTTGGTCCGTAATTCCAAGCTTATGGACATCTGATTGTTGGTGAAAACACAAAAGAAGCACATTTAATTTGCAAAGAAGCACGTTTGATATGCAAAAGAAGCCGTATGATGGCACGACAAGGAAAAAATGACAAGCAAGATATACCGAAAAGAAAAAAGAAAAAAAGGAAAAGCAAAAAAAGAAAAAGCAAAAAGAATCTCATAATGAAGCATAAAATAAAAAAAAGAGTCACACCTCAGGTGTGACTCCTACAATATCGGCATACGCCGGTTTGTTCACATTTTGTTCATGGTGCCTGTCACCATTAAGATACCTTGCTCTTAGCGATCTTAGCAAGCTCTGCAAAACCTTCTGCATCATTTACTGCAAGATCTGCAAGAACCTTACGGTTAAGATCGATGTCAGCCTGCTTAAGACCATACATAAACTTGCTGTATGAAAGTCCATTAAGTCTTGCTGCTGCATTGATACGAGCGATCCAAAGCTGTCTGAACTGACGCTTCTTCTCACGACGTCCTGCGAATGAGGTAGCAAGTGCTCTCATAACGGACTGCTTTGCTACTCTGTACTGGTTACTTCTTGCGCCTCTATAACCCTTTGCGAGCTTAAGGACACGATTATGCTTTTTCTTGGCGTTGAGGCCACCCTTAATTCTTGCCATTTTATTATCTCCTTCTAAATCCGCGTTTTATCAAACGCTCAGATATGTTGTCTTTAACTCTTGTTTGCAACTCTTGAACATTGTCTATAAAGATTATTTCCTGAACAATGTTTCCTGAAAATTCTTCCCGTCGATTAGATGTAAGGAAGGATCTTCTTCATATTCTTTACATTTGTTGCATCGGTCATAGCGGGCTTTCTAAGATTTCTCTTAGTCTTGGTGCTCTTCTTTGTAAGGATATGACGCTTGTAAGCCTTATTTCTCTTGAGCTTTCCGGTTCCGGTTACTTTAAAGCGCTTTGCAGCTGATCTGCTTGTCTTCATCTTGGGCATAACTAATTCCTCCTGAAAATAAATATATTTAACCTACTTCTTTGCAGTTAAAAACAAACTCATGCTTCTGCCTTCAACCTTGGCGGGCTTATCAATGACAGCCACGTCTGCAAGTGCCTCGGCAAAATCATCCAATACATGCTTGGTGGTATTCATATGAGCCATCTCACGACCGCGGAAACGAAGTGTTACCTTAACTTTGTCTCCCTTTGTAAGGAACTTTCTGGCAGCACCAACCTTGGTATTAAGATCGTTTGTATCAATGTTGGGTGAAAGACGGATCTCTTTGATCTCAACCTGATGCTGTTTCTTTTTGTTCTCCTTTTCTTTGCGGAGCTGTTCGTACTTGTACTTTCCGTAATCTACGATCCTGCATACAGGGGGCTGCGCCGTGGGTGCAACCTTTACAAGATCAAGTTCTGCCTCATCAGCAAGCGCCTGCGCTTCCCTTGAAGACATAACTCCAAGCTGTTCGCCATTCACACCGATAACGCGAACTTCCTTGTCACGGATCTGCTCATTAATCATTAAGTCGCTAATAGCTGTATACCTCCTAAAATGCGCCATCGCTGAGCGATGACAAAAAAAGAGTGAATAGCATATCTATCCACTCTAAAAATCACATTAAAGCCTCATTGATCAAATAAAGAAATGAGTAAATAATGGACCGGTACGCTTACCGACTCAATTAAGGTCGTAAGGTGAGAGCGGATACTCTGCTTGATGTCCGTGCTTTTACGCACTTGATTAAATTAACATATCTTTTTATATATGTCAACCACTTTTTCGATTTTATTTATGATTTGCCTTAAGGTCCTTGCACTTTGCGATAAACTCATCGAGAGTCATCTCCGTGGTCTCATCGGTGTCGCGGTCGCGGGCTGAAATGTTTCCTGCCTCGCTCTCCTTTTCACCAAGGATAAGCATGAAAGGAACTCTGTCCTCCTGACGTGCGGCACGGATCTTGTATCCGACCTTCTCGTTTGATGCATCGATCTCGGTACGGATTCCCGCATCATCCAGAGCCTTGTATACCTTGTTTGCATAATCAAGATACTTCTCCGATACGGGGATAACCTTTACCTGTACGGGAGCTACCCAGAAGGGGAACTTACCCTTGGTCTCCTCGATGAGGTAAGCCATGAATCTGTCAAGTGATCCCAGTATAGCTCTGTGAAGGACTACGGGGGTCTGCTCGTTAGAGTTCGAATCGATATACTTAAGATCAAACTTCATGGGCAGACAGAAGTCAAGCTGACAGGTTGAAAGAGTATACTCAGCACCTACAGCGGGCTTAACATTAACATCAAGCTTGGGTCCGTAGAATGCAGCCTCTCCGATCTCCTCGGTGTAATCGATATGAAGATCGTTAAGTACCTGACGAAGAGCATCCTCCGCCTTGTTCCACATCTCATCATCATCATGATACTTCTTCTTGTCAGCGGGATCACGCAGTGAAAGTACACAGCGATAATCGGTGATG
>CACXGM010000205.1 GCA_902767075.1 uncultured Lachnospiraceae bacterium | reverse complement strand
TTTTTTAATATAATAACATTTTTCACCTCTTATGCTATACTAAATCCTGATGAAACGAGATTATTTTGAACAAATTCGAAACGGCAGCGAGATCACTTTGAGGGACCAGCTCTATATCATAGCGATGCTGAGTATCCCGGCAATTCTTTCGCAGATTTCCACCGTCATAATGGAATATGTGGACCAGTCAATGGTAGGACGACTGGGCCCGTCATCATCGGCAGCCATAGGACTTGTATCCTCAACAACCTGGCTGATCGGTGGTCTTTGTCGTGCAGTGACCATGGGCTTTACAGTACAGGTGGCTCATAACATCGGCGCCAAAAAATTCCCTCAGGCAAGAGCCATAAACAAACACGGAATAGTATCTGTCCTTATCTTCAGCTCATTCATAGGACTCATCTGTTTCGCCATAAGTTCACATCTTCCCTACTGGCTCGGAGGAACATCTGAGATCGCCCGTGAAGCCGCCATATACTTTGCTATATTTGCAGTATCACTCCCGATATCAAACTTAAACGCCGTATCCTCCGGAATGCTTCAGTGCAGTGGTAATATCAGGACTCCCAGCATCTTAAATGTTGTGGGATGTTTTTTGAATGTCTTTTTTAATTTCCTGCTTATATTCCCGTCCAGGTACATCTCACTGTTTGGGTCGGATATATTTGTACCCGGCTTTGGTCTGGGAGTTGCGGGCGCAGCGCTGGGAACAGCGATATCCCAGGGCATTGTGTCCCTTACGCTCCTGTTCTTCCTTCTTATCAAGTCACCTATACTTCATCTCAGAAGCGAAGATAAGATTCCTTTTTCTGTAAAAGAGCTTAAGGCTGCCCTCCACATTGCGATCCCCTTTGCCATTGAGCAGGGAATCATGGGCTGGGGATATGTCTTTTGCACAAGGATCGTATCACCTCTCGGAGTTACCGCTCTTGCAGCCAATTCCTTCTCGGTATCCGCAGAGAGCCTCTGCTACATGCCGGGCTACGGAATTGCCAGCGCTGCCACAGCTCTCATAGGTCAGAGCCTTGGTGCCGGCAGAAACAAGCTGGCAGAGCGCCTTGGATGGCTTGCTACCATACTTGGAATGATGGTCATGACGGGAACGGGAATACTTATGTACATCTTTGCTCCTTCAATCCTGGGATTCCTTACACCGGATCCCGATATTCAGGCTCTCGGTGCCCAGGTTCTTAGGATAGAAGCCTTTGCCGAGCCGCTCTTTGCCGCATCGATAGTTGCGACAGGTGTATTCAGAGGAGCCGGCGATACCCTGGGACCGTCTGTCATCAACTTCATCAGCATGTGGGCTGTGCGCCTGACAATGGCCTTTTTCCTGGCCCCTGTAATGGGACTTCCCGGAGTATGGACTGCTATGTGCGCAGACCTCTGCGTACGCGGAACACTCTTTTTGATCCGTCTGAAGAGAAAGCCCATCAGCAAAGCTCATTCAATCGCAGGCGCTGTGGGTTAACTTGTGATAAAATTAATTAACAGGAGGAAGACGCCATGAAACTGCTTATTGCCGATGACGAAAAAGAGCTTGTAAATGCCCTTACAGCCATCCTTAAACACAGCAATTACACCGTAGATGCCGTATACAACGGAACCGATGCCCTGGACTACGCCCTGGCTGGTGACTACGACGGCATAATCCTCGATATTATGATGCCCGGAATGGACGGAATGGAAGTCCTTAAGAAGATCAGAGAAAAAGGTCTCTCCACGCCGGTTCTTTTCCTTACAGCCAAGACTGAGGTCGATGACCGCATCAAAGGTCTGGATCTCGGCGCCGACGACTATCTGCCAAAGCCCTTTGATATGGGTGAACTCCTGGCAAGAGTCAGGGCCATGCTCAGAAGAAAAGAGGACTTTGCTCCGGCTAACCTTACCTGCGGGAACCTGACTTTGGACAGAGCAGGGTACGATCTTTGTACTCCGGACCACGACAAGGTCCATCTCTCAGGAAGGGAATTCCAGATGATGGAAATGCTGATGACCTCTCCCGGAAGGATCATCTCCGTGGACAATTTCATGGACAGGATCTGGTCCGACGCAGAAGCTGATGTAAACGTAGTCTGGGTGTATATTTCCAACCTTCGCAAGAAACTCTCATCCCTTGATGCCACCTGTGAGATAAAGGCTTCAAGAGGTGTGGGCTATTCCATAAACGTACTTTCCTGACAGTGCCTTCAGAGGAACAATTATGGTTAATAAACTTCGCAAGAAATTCGTTATAACAGCAATGTTATCTCTTCTGGTGATCCTGGTGATCATGATCGCCGTCATTAATATTGTCAACATTTCCCAGATAGTCCGGGATGCAGACAACCACCTTGCAATCCTCACTAACAATAACGGTATATTCCCCGGAATGCAAAACGGCGGAGGCGGCATGCAGCCTCCAAGGCAGGACAGGCCCTTTGGTTTTGAGCGCCTCAACAACATGCGTTCCATGGAGATGCCTTTTCAGACAAGATATTTCTGGGCACGTTTTGATGCCTCGGGCAATATCGTAGCGGTAGACACCGGTCATATTGCCTCCGTCACGGATGACGAAGCCACGGATGCTGCCACTGAAGTCTACGGAACAGGTAAAGACAAAGGTTTTTATGACACCTTCAGATACAAGCTCGGCACAAACGCCGACGGCACTCAGATACTGGTGTTCAGCGACCTCAGTGCCTCTCTCATCAACGTTTACAGACTCCTTGGACAGTCCCTGCTCATCGGTCTCTTTACCCTTATAGCAATGTTCATTCTGGTTTATCTCTTTTCCGGAAGGGCAGTCGCCCCCGCCGTCGAATCCATGGAGAAGCAAAAGAGATTCATCACAGACGCAGGTCACGAACTTAAGACACCGCTGGCCATTATCTCTGCAAATATAGATGTTCTGGAACTTGAATCGGGGAAAAGCGAATGGACGGACAGCATAAGAAACCAGACAAAGAGGATGAACTCCCTGGTCAAGAACCTTCTTACACTCTCCCGGATGGACGAGGAGAGAATGCATGTTGTCTATTCTGATTTTGATATGAGCAGCACGGTAAAAGAGACTGCGACTTCCTTCGAAGCAATTGCCGAATCCACTTCCAAGAAATACAGTATGGATATTCAGGACGGAATTCATATAACCGGCGACAAAAATGCCATAAACCAGCTCACATCGCTGCTTTTGGACAATGCCATGAAATACTCGGACGAAAAGGGCAGCATTAACGTGCTCCTTTCAAAAGACAAATACATTACTCTGGAGGTATCAAATACCACAGACTTCATGCCCACGGGAAACCTGGACAGGCTGTTTGACAGATTCTACAGGGCAGATACGTCAAGAAGCCGCGAAAAAGGCGGCTACGGAATAGGACTTTCGGTGGCAAGAGCCATCGCCCAGTCCCACGGGGGCGATATTCAGGCTCTTAAGGATGGGGACAGGATCATCAGATTCGTCGTGACACTTCCCGCCCAGCTCCCCAAGAGCCTTCAGAAAACTGCAGTTAAAGCTCCTCAGCCTTGATCGCTACAGGTCTTGAGCAACTTATCTCGAGATTTCCGTTCCTCTGTCTCATCTCATCGATCATGCCCTTTGTGGATGCTCTGTCTCTCATGACTATACTGTAATTAAGCTTGTAGAGGCTTCCCATTCCTGAGGTCTTAACCTCACAGAGCTCAGCCTTTTTTGTATATCTTGCAAAGATGTCATCAAAGATTCCTTCAAAATCGAGACCTTCCGGAACAGTGATCTTAAGTGTCTTTTCCTCAGCAGAGCCGCTTCCGAATCCGCTTCCGATGAGGATAAGATTGGCGAGTGTGATGATGACTGCAAAGACTGCTGCGATTCCGATGTATCCCATACCTGTGGCAAGACCTACTGCCATGGCAAGGAAGATGCTTGTGATCTCTTTTCCGGTTCCTGGTGCAGATCTGAATCTTACCAGTGAGAAGGCTCCGGCTACAGCTACGCCTGCTCCGATATTTCCGTTAACCATCATGATGACCATCTGAACGATTGCGGGCAGAAGTGCCAGTGTAATGATATAGCTCTTTGAATAGTTGTTTTTGATCGTGTACATAAAGGCTATGAAAATACCGATCACCAGTGAACATACGGTAGCGATCAGAAATGACGATCCTGTAATAGTGCCGTTTGTGATAATGGTTCCGAAAAGTAAATCTGTAATAGACATCTGTTTTTTCTCCTTTTATATCAAATAATGAATTTATGATCCTTATACCGCTCTGCGAAAGCTTGCGATATTGTTTCTGTTTCTTTCTTTGGCGTCTTCGCCGTACATGTAATCCACGTATCCTTTTCCGTACTTGGAAAAAGAGGTCTTTCTTATGTTCAGTTCGTCCAGGATCTGCGCCAGTTCAATTGACATTGCTCCTGCTATCTTGAGCTCCATCAGGTGCTGACCGGGAAGAAGAATGTCTTTTCCCCTGTTGCCTTCCTTGAGGCTGAGCTTGTCTGTGCGCCATCTGATGTTCGTGTCAAAGGTAATACGAAGGTCCGGATCTTCTATTCCCGCCATTGCTATCCTGTCATAGGAAATAGCCATCGCAGGCCTTATTCCTTTGTAGTACTTAAGGAAATAGTCGATCTCATCGGATATCTGCGATCTTTCTTCGGGTCTTTTGCCGTCTACAAGGTAGTCCATGGCTTTTGCGTAAGGCATTGAGATCCTTCTCTTGTAAACAACACCTTTGTACTTTTTCTTGATCTCTATAAAAGCATTGGTGTCATCATCAGCTACGCCGTAGGTTCGCAGCCTCAGCTTTTCCTTGTAGACGGGCTTTTCCAGCGACCTTTCGATCAGCTTATAATCCGGTGTATCAAAATATATATTTAAGATGGATGTTTTTCCGTAGCTGTCAACCGCTGCCATATTT
>CACXGM010000204.1 GCA_902767075.1 uncultured Lachnospiraceae bacterium | reverse complement strand
TCAACGATCAAAATATCAAGGTTTCGGGCTTTAAAAGCACCTACGGCATCATAGATAACACTTGCCGGGTCTGCCCCTTCTTTTCCCGTGATTATAGGTGTTTCTGCTCTGTCGGCCCACTCTTTGAGCTGCTGTGTTGCAGCTGCTCTATATGTGTCCGCCGCTGCAATAAGCACCTTTTTGCCCTGTTTTTTAAAGATTGAAGCAAGTTTCCCCACCGATGTGGTCTTACCCACACCATTTACGCCGATAATAAAGATGATAGTCTTTTTGTTCTCAAAATCGTAAGCGTTCTCATCAGTCTTCATCTGCTCTCTTATATCATCTATAAGAAGCTGTTTGCAGGCAGACGGTTCCTTTATCTTTTTCTCTTTTACCTGTTCACGAAGTTTGTCCATTATCTTGCTGGTGGCATTTACTCCGATATCCCCCATAATAAGGGTTTCTTCAAGTTCTTCGTAAAAATCATCATCAATACTGGAAAATCCGTTAAAAACGTTATCGATGCCCTTTGCAATATTATCCCTTGTCTTGGAAAGTCCTTCCTGGAGACGAGTAAAAAAATTAGCCATTAGTTTGTCAGCTCCTTATCAATAAGGTTAACACTTACAAGAGTTGAAACACCCTTTTCCTGCATTGTAATACCATAAAGCCTGTCAGCACTTTCCATTGTACCACGACGATGCGTAATTACAATAAACTGAGTGCTTGAAAGCTTGTGAAGATACTTGGCAAAGCGCACAACGTTGTTCTCATCAAGAGCCGCCTCAATCTCGTCAAGCAGGCAAAACGGTGATGGCTTTAAGTTCTGAATAGCAAAAAGAAGTGCAATCGCAGTCAAGGCCTTCTCTCCACCGGACATCTGCATCATATTGACCAGTTTTTTTCCGGGTGGTTGAGCATTGATGCCGATTCCGGCCTCTAATACATCCTCTTCCTCATTGAGTTTGAGACTTCCGTGACCGCCGCCGAACATTTCTTTGAAAACTTTGTCAAACTCAACATTGATCTTGTTGAACTGCTCCACGAACTGTTTTCTCATGGATTCATCAAGGTCTTTAATGATATCCTTAAGCTGCTGCTCAGCTTCGATAAGATCATCATGCTGAGTCTTCATAAAGGTATATCTCTCCATGAGGTTCTTGTAATCCTCTATGGCATTTACGTTGACATCGCCGAGCTTTCTGATAGAGTCTTTTAACGAGTTTGACTCTTTTCTCATGGCAGGAACATCTGTCATATCCTCGTCACGAAGAAGCGCTGCGTCAGCAAGAGTTATCTCATACTCATTCCACATGTAGTTGATCTGAGAATCGATAGTTTCCTGGCATTTTTCTTTCTTGGCAGAAAGTCTGGTAACTTCCTTGTCGAGGCTGGACATCTGCTTATTAAGTTCTTCGGTCTTGCTAAAGAATTCCTTCTGCGAATCGGTAAGGGCAGCCTTCTGATTCTTTTTGTCTTCAAGTTCTTTGCTGCTCTCATCGTGAACATTGGTAGAAGCCTCAATTGTAAGCCTTACCTGTTCAATATCATTTTTGCTCTGTAAAAGAGCTGCCTCATTATCCTTTAAGGATTCCAGTATCTCTTCAAGAGCCTTCTCTTCGTTTTCGATCTCTTCTGACACACGGTCGATATTAAGCTGCTGGAATTCCTGCTTCTGCGCAATTCTCTCGTACTCAATATCCCACTTGGAGACCTTTTCATTTTCTTTATCTTCTATCTCATGCAGCCCTTCAAGCTCTTTCTGGTATTTCTCAACCTTTTCCGCACAGCTCTTCTCGGTATTCTCAGAGTCTGAAAGTGCATTCTGAGCTTGTTCTTTCTCGGATGCAATCTCGGCAATCTTTGCCTCGATCTCGTCATTTTCAGCTTTAAGGTCTGTGTAATTACCTTTTTGCTCTTCCTGACGGGCCTCTTCATTCTGAACATTAAGCCTTGCAGTATTCTGCTCGATAAACTTGCCCTGAAGCTCTGTCCTTAATTCCTCAGCAAGAGTTCTGAGGTTATTTCTCTTTTCCTTAAGTTCTTCTATCTCTTTCTGGATTTCTTCCTGACGGGCGCTGTATTTTTTTACGCTCATCTCAAGTTCATCCATCTCTCTTCTACGGCCGAGAAGATTTGAACTGTTCTTGAAAGCACCACCACTAATGGCTCCTCCCGGAACAAGAAGTTCTCCCTCAAGAGTAACCATTCGAACTGTGTACTTGTATTTACGGGCAATCTTAACTGCGTTATCAATATTATCTACGGCTACGATCCTGCCCAGCATTGCCTTAGCTACGCTCTTGTACTTGGGATCTGTCTCCACCAGTTCATCCGCCATGCCAAGAACACCTTCTTCCTCAAGTGCCTCTTTGGCCTTAAGTTCAGGCGGATTATCCAAAGATGTAAGAGGAAGGAAGGTTGCTCTTCCTGCCTTGGTATCCTTAAGATATCTGATCATCTTCTTGGCGGTTTCTTCATTGTCGGTGACAATGTTCTGGATATTTCCGCCGAGAGCCACCTCAATTGCAGTCTCATATTTAGGCTTGGTCTTTATGATATCCGCAACAACACCGATGATGCCCTTGGTGTCCTCCTTGCGCTCCATGACCTTCTTGACACTGCCGCCATAGCCCTCATATCGCTCTGTGATATTGGCAAGAGCAGAAAGATTGGATTTAGCCTGCTGATACAGTTCCGAGGTCTTGCGAAGTTCTGTATCTTTCCTGCTCATCTCCTCGCGAATTGAAACAACTTCCTTCTCAGCATCCTTCTGCTTCTTGTTCATTTCGGAGATTTCTGCAGTAATGCGGTCAAACTCGTCTCTGAGCTTCTTGATTGTCTCCTCCTGCTTGGATTCATCAGATCTTGCTCTTACAAGTTTACTGGTAAGCTCAGCTTTTCTGATGTTTACCTGTTCCTTCATGGTATCAAGGGAACTGAGTTTGGACTTTATTGTAGCCCGTAGGTTAAGAGTCTCGATAATAGTGCTCTTGCACTCTTCAATCTCATCATTTATGTTTGATATCTTAAGCTGAACAGCCTCAAGCTCTTTTCTTGCAGCATTTCTGTCTTCCATGAGAGCCATCGCCTGCTCATCTATTTTTTCCTTGTCGCTTAAGTATTTCTCTTTTTCCTTATTCTTTTCGTCGATCTTGGCCTGCTCATCCTTCTGTCTAACCTTAAAATGAGCATCGTTTGCTGTAGCAGACTTGATCTTTTCGTTTAAAATACCTATCTGGCCTTCAAGTTTTTCTTTCTGTACGGAAGAATCGGTAATCCTAGCTCTTGCATCGTCGATTTCTTTATCAAGCAATTCAATTTTCTGCTGAATGCTCTCGTACTCTTCCTTGGTCTTTTCGTAAGCCTCCTTGGATTCCTCTAAAGAGTTAATAGCAATCTCCAGATTTTTCTCAGCATCCTCATACTGGGCTTTCTGGTTTTTGTTCTCCAAAAGGAACATGTTCACATCAAGAGTCTTTAATCTCTCGCGAAGTTTAAGGTACTCTTTCGCAACTTCTGACTGTTTCTGTAAAGGTCCTGTCTGCTTTTCAAGCTCAGAAAGGATATCAGAAAGTCTTGTGAGATTTATCTTCTCTTCTTCGAGTTTCTTGATTGCTGTCTCTTTTCTGGACTTAAACTTAACGATACCTGCAGCTTCATCAAACAGATTTCTTCTGTCTTCAGGCTTACTGGAAAGGATCTGGTCGATCTGGCCCTGTCCTATTATGGAATAGCCCTCTTTTCCGATACCTGTATCCATAAACAGTTCATTGACATCCTTAAGTCTGCAGGCTGAGCCATTTATCATATATTCACTTTCACCGGAACGATAAAGTCTGCGGGATACAGTAACTTCATCGTAATCAATAGCCAGGGAATGATCTGAATTATCAAGTGTGATGGCAACATAAGCATACCCCAGGGGCTTTCGCAGCTCTGTGCCTGAGAAAATAACATCCTGCATGGATCCGCCACGCAGCTGTTTTATTCGCTGTTCACCAAGAACCCATCTGACCGCATCGGCAACATTACTCTTACCTGAGCCGTTAGGTCCTACGATTCCTGTGATACCATTGTGAAAATCAAACTTTATCTTATTGGCAAAAGACTTAAAGCCATGAACTTCAATACTTTTTAAATACATTTCTTAGTTTTTCTTTAATACAAGAAGAGCCTGATAAGCTGCTTTCTGCTCTGCAGCCTTTTTGGTTTTTCCTGTCCCCTCTCCCAAATTCTTATCTCCAACAAAAACGCGGACCTCAAATATTTTATCATGTTCCGGT
>CACXGM010000203.1 GCA_902767075.1 uncultured Lachnospiraceae bacterium | reverse complement strand
CCAAGCTCCTGAAGGAGCTGACGGCTTACACGGATGAGCTTGTTGATGGTCTCAACCATGTGAACAGGAATACGGATAGTTCTTGCCTGGTCTGCGATGGCTCTTGTGATGGCCTGTCTTATCCACCATGTGGCATAAGTTGAGAACTTGAATCCCTTACGGAAATCAAACTTTTCCACAGCCTTGATAAGACCAAGGTTGCCCTCCTGGATAAGGTCAAGGAAAAGCATTCCTCTTCCCACATATCTCTTGGCAATGCTGACAACAAGACGAAGGTTTGCTTCTGCAAGGCGCTTCTTAGCCTCATCTCCCTCGTAAATGATGGCATTTAATTCCTTTTTCTTGGCTTCTGAAAGCTTATTATTTTCCTTGTCTTCCTCGAGCTGTTTCTCAGCATCAAGTCCTGCCTCCATGGCCTTGGCAAGTTCAATCTCCTGGTCTGCATTAAGAAGCGGAACCTTACCGATTTCCTTAAGGTACATTCTTACAGGGTCTTCAATGCTGATTCCATCAGGAACCGAAAGGTCAATATTTTCCATATCAACCTCGTCCTCGTCTGTAAGAAGCATGTCATCATCATCCGGAATATCATCATCGGTTTCAGAAACCCTTAAAATATCAATGCCTGAATTCTCGAGAACTTCAAGAACATTGTCAAACTGCTCTTCATTTAAGTTGAGCTCAGCAAAAAAGTCACTGATTTCGGCATATTCAAGGACATTTTTCTTTTTCTTGGCAAGAGCTAAGATATCCTTAATTCTCTGAGCGTAGAGCTCTTTTGTTGCCTCATCGCTTTCGCCGTCATTACCGGAAGCAGCTTCTTCATTCTTTGCAGCTGCCTTTTTGCCTCTCTTTGGCTTCTCAGCTTCTGCAGGCTTCTCTGCTGCCTTCTCAGAGGCTTTGTCTTCTTTTGCAGTTTTTTTAGAGGTCTTTTTAGGTTCTGCTTCCTTTACAGCCTCACTCTTTTCTGCATCAGACTTTTTAGAAGTTTTCTTCTTGGGAGCCTCTACGGCCTCTTCTTTCTTTGAGGTTTTCTTTACAGTCTCCTTTTTCTCGGCCTTCTCAGCAGACTTTTTTACAGTCTCCTTCTTCTCTGCCTTTTCCTCTGACTTCTTTGCAGTCTTCTTTGTTTCCTTCTCGGCTGCTGTCTCTTTTGTCTTTGCAGCCTTTTTCAGCTCTTTTTCTTCAGTTGCCTTATTTGTTGTCTCTTTTTTTGCCATGATTTATCTTCCTTTTTAATTTTGTTAAAGTTTATTTTGCACATAGTTCGCTCTCTAAAGTGCTATATATCTGCGAAAATATGTGCTTCTTTAGTCGTCCGGAGAAATATCCGCGTGGGAAAGTTTCTCCAATTCTTTTTTGCCCTGAATGGTCATAGTGAGGAAATTCGGGTCGTCGGGCTTTAGCTCTCTCTTTTGCCGCTCATATCCGGCCTGTTTAACACCAACTATGATGTCCCTGAAAGCCTTTTTCCTCTGCTCTTTGGTCTCAATATCAATGAGGTTTGTGTTGAACATTTCAGCAACCTTGCTGTGTTCATCCTCATCCGTGAAATGATCTAAGATCGCTGCGGGAGAAAAATTACCGTTCTCCAGTCCCGCAAACAGCTCCAGTGCAACGCTTCGGTAGAGATCATCGGAAAAATCATCCGGTGATACATAGCTCTTGACCTTTGGGTATATCGAGGGCTCATCTGTAAGCCATGTCAGAAGGAGTCTCTGGTTTTTCTTTGCTCCATCCTCAGGCGTCTTCTTTTCTATTATCCCTGATTTAGGTCGTTGAGCCGGTTTGGCGAAGCCTGCCTTGGCTGCATAGGACGCAACCATCTTTCTCAGATCATCGATTGCTATATTATATTTGGCAGCTACTGCCTCTATGTAGTTCTCACGCTCAAGCGCTTCCTCAAACTCACAGAGTTTTGCTGCAAGCTTCCTGTGAAACTCTGTCTTGGACTCGGGATCTGACATGTTGTGCTGGGACTGCATGATCCTTACTTCAAAAAAGAATGTATTCTCTGCATCACGTATTCTCTGCTCAAATGCCTCTTTCCCCTCATTCTTGATGAACTCATCGGGATCCTTGTAGGGTCGTAAATCTAAGACTTTACCCTTCAGGCCTACATCTTTAAGAATACCGATTCCGCGAAGTGCCGCCTTGGTACCTGCTTCATCACTGTCATAAGAAAGAATGACCTCATCGGTATAGCGTTTAAGAATCATAGCCTGACCGGTGGTAAATGCCGTTCCAAGAGAAGCCACCGCCATGGTAAAGCCCGCCTGATGCATGGCTATAACGTCCATATAACCCTCGCAGATTATCATGTAGCCTGCCCTTGAATTCTTGGCATAGTTTAGTCCAAAAAGATTGCGGCTCTTGTCAAAGATCATGGTCTCCGGCGAGTTCAGATACTTGGGTTTGCCATCTCCCAGGACTCTTCCTCCGAATCCGATAACCTTCTGGGATGCATCCTGAATCGGAAACATGACTCTGTTCCAGAATTTATCATGAGTTCCGTACTTGTCATCGTAAGAAGCCAGACCGGCTTCAATTATCTGACTGTCCTGATAGCCTTTGCT
>CACXGM010000202.1 GCA_902767075.1 uncultured Lachnospiraceae bacterium | reverse complement strand
GTGCCGGCTGAGGAGCAGGCTGCTCAGGAGGTACAATGCTTGAAACCTGAGCACCGCATTTGATGCAGAATTTTGAGCCGTCTTTTATCGGTGAACCACACTTTGTGCAAAACATAAATCTGTCCTCCTTATAGATACAAATCGGTTTACAAAGGAAATGATCAAATCCCTCATTGAATAAATTATACAGTAGTCACAGCTGTCATACAACTTTTTTGTGGGGCTTATTAACTTGGCAGCACGGAGATTGGGCGTTATACTGTATTAGACGGCACCCCACACTGTATAAATGACCCATGGGGACGGAGTCAAGAGGCCATTGTTTGAGTATTCTGAAAATGGCCCACTGACTCCGTCCCCGAGGGTCATAATTGGAGGAATTATGGATAAGAAAGCTTTGGAAGCATTATTGAGTGAAATGTCGCTTGAGGAAAAGGTTATGCAGCTGGTACAGATACCGGGATCGGAGTATGAGGCCGATGCGGAGATAACCGGAGTAACAAGAGGTCAGGCTGATGAAAAGGTAAAAAGGCTTGCCGGAAGTACGCTTGGCGTATGGGGAAGCAAAAGGCTTAAAAAGATACAGGAAAACTACATGAAGGAGCATCCTCACCACATCCCGCTCATGTTTATGCTTGATGTAATACACGGACATAAGACGGTCCTTCCATGCCCCCTGGGACAGGGAGCTACGTTTGATCCGGAAGCGGTAAAAAAAGGAGCTGCCATGCAGGCAAAAGAGGCTTCATCAGATGGTGTTCACGCCACCTTTTCTCCCATGGCGGATCTTTGCAGGGACGCAAGATGGGGCAGGATAATGGAATCGACCGGAGAGGATAAGTACCTGAATTCCTGCATGGCTACGGCAATGGTGGAAGGCTATCAGGGTGAGGATTTAAAGGATCCCGAACATATCGCCGCCTGTGTCAAGCATTTTGCCGCTTACGGCGCAGGTGAAGGCGGCAGGGATTATAACAATACCGAGCTATCAGAGCATACTTTGAGAGAGCATTATCTTCGCGCGTACGGCGAGGCTATCAAGAAAAATCCCGCCATGGTCATGACATCCTTTAATACAATAAACGGTATCCCAGCTACAGGAAATACATTTCTTATGAAAAAGATCCTGAGGGAAGAGTTTGGCTTTAAGGGAGTGCTGATCTCTGACTGGGCGGCTGTGGGAGAGATGATAAACCATGGATTCGCCGAGGATCAAAAAGATGCGGCCTTCAAGGCGATGATGGCCGGCGTTGACATTGACATGACTTCCGGCTGCTACAGCGGATACCTTGAGGAATTGGTAAAAAGCGGCGAGATCTCTGAAAAAATGCTGGATGAGGCAGTTTTGCGCGTCCTGAACATGAAAAACGATCTTGGACTTTTTGAAGATCCCTTCAGAGAAATCGATATGGAGGAAGGGGCGAGTGTGACCGAGGAAAGCAGGAAACTTGCCAGAAAGACAGTGGCTGAAAGCCTGGTGCTCCTTGAGAATAAGGCTCAGGCACTGCCACTTCGAAAAGAGAGAAATGCTTTTATCGGCCCTTTCGTTAATACAAAAAGACTTCAGAGCTCATGGGCTTTTTCCGGCGAGGATGAGAACACTGTAACCGTATTTGAGGCGGCTTCGGAAATATACGAGTCCGGTAATATTAAGTTTGCCGAAGGCTGTACCATGATGGATCAGGACAGCGTGACGGCAAGAGGCGTTTGCCATATGGAAAACTGGCAGGAGGAAAATGAGAAGCTCCTGTCGGAGGCTCTAGAGGCAGCAAAGTGGGCAGATACCGTTATCCTTTGCCTCGGAGAGGACAGCACCCAGTCCGGAGAAGCTACAAGTAAGGCGAGTCTAAAATTGCCGGCGGTTCAGCTCAAGTTACTCGATGAATTGTCAAAGATAGGCAAAAGGATAGTAACTCTCATCTTTACCGGAAGACCTCTTGAATTGGCTGATGTAGCCAAACTTTCCGATGCGATGCTTGTTTGCTGGCTGCCCGGCACCGAAGGAGGAAACGGCGTGATGGATGTACTGTCAGGAAAAACATCTCCATCCGGACGACTGCCTGTAAGCTTCCCTTACACCGTGGGCCAGGAGCCTTTGCATTATGATATGTATTCAACCGGACGCCCTAAGCCTGCAAGCGGCCCCTCCGAATATACTTCAAGATACCTTGACTGTGAAAACGGGGCGCTTTATCCCTTTGGCTATGGTCTTTCATACACGACTTTTGAATACAGCGGGGCAAGTTTAAGCAAAGAGAAAATGACGTCAGGTGAGACTCTGACGGCTTCTGTAAAGGTTAGGAATACCGGAGATATGAAGGGAGATGTCACGGTTCAGCTTTACATAAGAGACATCACAGGAAGCCGAGTCCGTCCCATAAGGGAACTGGCTGGATTTAAAAAAATATCCCTTGAGCCCGGTTCGGAGGAAATCGTCAGCTTTAAAATAAGTGAAGAAATGCTCCGCTTCTGGACCGCGGAAGAAAAGTGGGATAGCGAACCCGGTAGATTTAATGTATGGCTTTGCGACAGCAGCGTAGACGGGGAAACGCTGGAATTTAGGCTGGACTAAGACGACCTATAGTTACCCATAGAAGGCCCTTGGGTGGCCAATTGGTGTGGCCCATGGGGACGGAGTCAGTGGGCCATTGTCTGAATATTCTGAAAATGGCCCACTGACTCCGTCCCCATGGGCCAAAAAACCCCAGGGCTAAAAGACCGAAAGGACCAAGAGAGGGAGAAAAAAGTGCTAGGCAAGGAAATAATGATCGGGAGTGTGCGCTTTCAGTCAAATGTTCTGATGGCGCCGCTTGCGGGATATACGTGTTTTCCGTTTAGACTTATGGCTTCTAAACTTGGAGCCGGAAGCGCTTATACGGAAATGGTAAGCGTCGATGCCCTTAAGTATGATGACAGGGCTACAGAAAAGCTTCTTTATACGGATGACAGGGAAAAATTAAAATGTGTTCAGCTCTTAGGCTCCGATCCCATGCTTTTTGAAAAGGCGGCTAAAAGTGAGCGGCTTGCAGGTTTTGACGTGATCGATATAAATATGGGGTGCCCGGTGCCGAATGTTATAAAATCAGGAGAAGGCTGCGCTCTTTTAGAGGACATTCCCAGAGCATCAAAGATCATCGAAGCCTGTAAGAGATCCGGAAAAACAGTTTCGGTCAAATGCAGGATCGGTATGAATCCACAGAAAATCGTAATAGAAGAATTTGCCAGAATGTGTGAGGCGTCCGGTGCCGATATGATAACGGTACATGGCCGTACCAGAAACATGATGTACGATGGGGAGCCGCTGTACGAATATATAAAACTTGCAAAGGAGTCTGTAAGGATTCCTGTTTTTGCAAACGGAGGGATCGATTCCAAAGAAAAAGCATTTGAAATGATGGAAAAGACCGGGGCAGACGGAGTCATGCTTGCCCGTTACGGTTTTGAGAATCCGCTTATCTTTTCGGAACTTACAAAGCGAGAAAACGGCGAAACAAAGTACAGTTTGATCATAGGACAATTAGATATTGCCGGTGAGATATTTGATGAACTTTATGTGCTGACGTATATAAAAAAACTGGCATCATATTTTATGAAAAAACTTCCGGGGACCAAGCAGTATAAACTTGATCTTTATAGGTGTGGAAGCATTTCACAGTTAAGAGTCTTGCTGGGAGAGATATTTGGGGGTAAATGATTTGACATCAGAGGATCAGTTCAATATAGAAAATGGAATACTTAAAGCATATACGGGGACGGATCACGAGGTTGTTATCCCCGAGGGTGTCGATGAGATCGGGGACGGAGCATTTAAGGGCCTTGCATGGATCGATAAAGTGACTATGCCGGGCTCCGTAAAAAGAATCGGGAACCATGCGTTCAAGGGTTGCAGAAAGCTAAAGGAAATTGTCCTTTCGGAGAGCTTATGTGAGGTCGGTGAATATGCTTTCCACCGTTGTCATGATCTGGAGGAACTGATCTTTCCGGCATCAATGACGAAGGTTGGATCCCATGCGTTTTTGTACTGTGACAGCTTAAAAAAAGTTGTTATTGAAGGACCGAAAAAGCTCCCTACCGCTGTTTTTTCACATAATATGTCCCTGCGAGAAATCGCTGTTAACGAGGATGTGGATGATTCAAACTTTGGAGATGAGGTTTTTGAAGGATGTATTACTCTTAAAAGAATCTCTCTTTCCGGGAAAACTTATGAGATTGGAAACCTGATCGATGCCATGGACTCTCACTCCGATTACCCGGGCGTGATAAAATCCGTGGCTAAAAGTGTTTTTCACGCTCTTAGGATCGAGGACAGAGTTCTTACCAACTTTAATATCAATCTGAAAAAAGTCACGCTTCCGGAAGGGATCGTGACTATCGGAAAAAGCTGCTTTTTTGATAAAAAGGGCATTGTAAGCATCACTCTCCCAAAGTCTGTTCGCAAGATCAGCGCCAATGCTTTTTTAAACTGCTTTAATCTTGAGGAGATAGTGATCCAAAGCGAAGAGCTGACACTGGATGAAAAAGCATTCAGGGGGTGCTGTAATCTCAGGCGTGTCGTTGTTTCAGGCAGGGAATACTCACTGGAAACAGAACCGGATAATGAATTGGCAAGCCGGATCAGGGATCAGGTGCTGGGGGATTTTTATATCAGCGGTAATATTCTGGTCCGTTATCTTGGAAATGAGGAACAGGTGCGCATTCCCGGAGAGGTTAAGATTATTGGAGAGAGATGCTTTTTTGGTAAGGAATGTATTAAAACCGTTATATGCCCGGAAAATCTTTTAGAGATAAGAGAGCAGGCATTTGAGGGATGTCTCACCCTTCAGACGGTGGAGGTGCCTGGCACCCTTAAGAGGATAGAGAGGGAAGTTTTTGCTGAGTGCAAAAGGCTTTACAGATTGAACATTCCAAAGACCTTGGAATACATTGGTGAGTATGCTTTCCGCAGATGCTTTTCGCTTCCCTTTTTTGATCCGTGGCCGGAGACAGCTAAGATATGTCTAAGCGCCTTTTACAGGGCAAAGAATTTTGACGGGATCACGGAAAGACTTAAAGACCGTGAAATGCCTAATGAGGCTGAGAAGTTCAAAGCAAATGCCAAAGGATCCATTGAGCCTTATGCTTATGTAAAAAATAAGGAGATTGAATATTTACATCTATCCGGGTTAAGCAGGATAGGCAGATTTGCCTATGCAGGGTGCGAAAACCTGACAGAGGTGATCATAGATGCACCGGAATGCATTATCGAGAGAGAGGCTTTCTCAAACTGTCCGAAATTAAAAAAGGTCATGCTGAATATCGGCGGTATGGAGGGAGGAGTCTTTTCCTATTGCAGAGGTCTGGAGGAGGTCTCTGTATCAGGTATTTCGAAATTACCGGAAGAGAGTTTTTCCGGATGTTATTCCCTGAGAAAATTCGAGGCATCAGAACTGACTTCCATGGACGCAAGATGCTTTGACGAATGTGTAAAGCTGGATCATTTTGATTTTTCGGGGATCAGTGTTATAGGAGAGCGGGCTTTTGAAAGGTGCGATTCACTGAAGCAAGTCAGGCTAATCGAGGTAGAATGCGGGTTCCATGCCTTTGCGGACTGCTCCGGTCTTGAGACGGTGGAGATTGCCGGGGAGACCCGCTTGGGAAGTGGCGCTTTCATCGGATGTACGCAGATCAAAAATATCATATATAATGGCGAAAAATATGAGTTTTCTAAGTTTTCAGACGGTCTGAACCATGTGGGAAATCCATATCCGGCAACTGTCAGAGAAGTGATCGCATCGATTTATTCTTGTTTTGATATTGTGGAGGGAAAGCTTCTATCCTATTCTCAGGACGGGATTTGTGTCACAGTTCCCGCAGACGTTTCGGAAATAGGACAGGATGTATTTCGTGATCATGTAAGACTGCAGAAGATTAATATACCGGAATCTGTCAGGGCATTCGGAAGTCATGCTTTTTCAAAGACCGCATGGATTGAAGGGTTGCGCAAAGAATCTGATGTGATCGTTGTTAACGGCTGTTTACTGGACGGGGCAAACTGTAAGGGAAGCGTTATCATTCCACCTTCTGTCTTGCGGGTTGCAAGCTGGAGCTTTGCCGGAAATACTGATATTACGGAGCTTACGATCACATCAGAGAAAACTGCTATAGAATCTCTTTCTTTCAGAAATTGTTTAAATCTAAAGAAGATCACGGATCGGAACGGAAAGGTCTATACTTTGAACTCAGTTTCGGATCTTGAAAATGCAGTTTATCCGGACCTGATAAGGAGGATCTTTGCGGAATGTATAAATTGTTTTAAGCTGGATAAGGATGGAAATCTTACGGAGAGCACGGGAAACATTACGAAGCTCCGCTTTCCCGCCGGGATCAGATCCATAGGAGAAGGAGTATACAAGGACTGCCATTTGCTTGATACCATCGAATTGTCTGAGGATACAGTCGGGATCGGAAAATCCGCATTCGAGAACAGTAAATGGCTTAAATCTGTTATCGGTGCGGGATCGGTGGAATATATCGGAGCCATGGCTTTTTCCGGATGTCAATCCCTTGAGACCATAGGACTTTCTGACAAACTCTGCGAGCTTGGCAGCAGGTGTTTTGAACATTGCAGCAGTCTCAAAGAGATCAAGATTTCCGACAGGCTTGAAAAGATCCCGGAGAGGGCATTTTTCAGATGTAAATCACTTAAAAATATGTTCATACCGGATTCTGTTAAGGAGATTGAAACTGAGGCTTTTGCTTTTTGCGATGGCCTTACGGAAGTAAGCGTTGGCAAGGACACTAAGATCTCGGATAAAGCATTTGCTTTTTGCGATAATGTACAGATCATCATAAGGAGATAGAGGGGCTGATGATATGAGATACAGAAAACTTGGGAATACGGGGCTTAAGGTGTCGGAACTTGGCTTTGGGACTATACCGATCTTAAGCGGACAGGTGCCTGTCCTGCCTGAATATTTCAGCCCAGATACCGATACTGCCGTGGCCATTATGAGGAAAGCTTACGAATTTGGCTGCAACTTTTACGATACTGCCATACCTGAAGAATACGGGGACGCCGAGTATAAGCTTGGTGAATTTGTAAAAACAGTAGACAGGAATAGTGTGATCATTTCTGACAAAGCAAGGTTTTACGGGGGCGGAGACATTTATCGTGAAGTGCTTCGCTCTATAGAAAATCTGGGAACGAAGCCCGATATATATTTCGTTCATCAAGTGGATGACAGTAACGCAGACGAGGTCTTTGGCAGGGGCGGTGCTCTGGATGCATTGTATGATCTGAAAAAAGAGGGAAAGATCGGATTTACAGGGATCGCGTCCCATTATTATACGGTCATGTACCGTGCTGCGACTGACCCGAGGGTGGATATAATTCAGGGAAGCGGGAATATCCTTGAGCGGGGGATGCTTGATCGAATCAGGAAAGAAGCAGCTTTCAGGGGCAAGGGCATTATCCTTAACAAGGTCTACGCGGCGGGACTTTTGATAGGACCTTTTACAATTGCCGAGCTGATCGGTGGGGTGCTGGAATATCCGTTTTCCTGCGCGCTTTTGGGAATTGGGACCTTCGAGCAGTGTGAGATGGCATTTTCACGGGAATTTGACCCTATACATTTTGAATTTGAAGAAGTGCTTGAACGCCTTCGCAAAGGCTTTGAGCCCCTTTATAAAGGCTTTGAAACCCCTAAGAAAGGCTCTGGAATCTCTCATAAGGGCTTTGAGCCCATAGGGTGCGACAGGTGCGAGAAATGTGTGTGCCCCTATGGACATGAGATCCACACGAGTTTCCGGCAGTACAATTACTTTAATCTTGGTAAGGAATATTGGGCGGCAGGGAAACTTAAAATGAATATTGAAGAGACCTGGCAGGATTGCAGAAACTGCGACGAAAAGTCCTGTATGACTGAATGTGGCAGACATCTGTACGTTCCCGGCGAGATAGAGCGGATCTATGAACTGCTGCAGGCCTTCGGGTGAGAAATTGATTTTGAACTGATAAAAAACGAGGGCCAGGGAACTGGCTTCTGCTAATAAATCGGCTCCGGCTAATAAACAGGCAACCTGACCCGAAATATTAGCCGGAAGCCCCAAAAGCCAGATTATAAGCTTGCATTGGAGTTGTATCTGCATCAGTGATTTGTGGTAAAATGGGGAAAAGGAGTTTAATAAGTATGAAAATGAAAAAATTATTTACAAGTATATGTGCTACCGCGGCAACCGCAGCTATGGTATTTTCTGCAATGCCGATCAAATCGTTCGCATCTCAGCCGCCCATGCGTTTCAGCGACGGCTTACACAATTGTGTTTTTTATACCGATTGGGAGACGGGTCTTTCTTATTGGTATGAGAATGATGTGAGACAGGGTACCGCAACAGACCCAAAGAACATCATTGCCAAGCAGGACAATACTCCAAGAGGCAGAGAGATCTTCGATCCTGCGACCAAGGCTTGGTATTGGCTCGATGTAGACAGAGAGGGTGCAAAGGCTACCAGCAAGGAAGTATATATTCCCTATATTTTCCAGGAAGATGAACAGCTTCGGGCAAACTCCGACAAGCTCCGGGAAAAGGCAAATGTTACAGATGCTTCCAGTGGAACTGAGGGCCTCGGAGAGTTCCTCATTAATTCGGTCAATGAGAAGGCGGGAAAGTGGGTTCGCTATGATGCCAACGGTAAGCTCATCACAGGCTGGTATACAGAGGATGGATCGATAGATCCGAAGCAGAAGGGAAATACTTATTTCTACGATAAGCAGACCGGCCTTATGGCAAAGGGATGGATCACCATTGATGGTGTAAGATATCACTTTAACGAGACCACCGGTGTACTGGATGAAACCGGCGGCGAAAGCAGTAATGCTAAAACATCATATGATGAGTTTGTTAGCACGATGCTTGCAGATGTCAATGCATTGCGCAGAGAACAGGGTGTTGGAAACCTGATATTGGATGAACAATGTAATGCAGTGGGAAGTATCAGAGTCGTCGAAATAGCCACGTTGTTCTCGCACACCAGGCCTGATGGAAGAGGATTTCACACGGCATGGGACGATTTAGGATATGATTACCATAATGTTGGAGAAAATCTTAGTAAATACGGGATAGGTGGTCAAGCAATTACTTTAGCGGAAGCCGCACATGATACATTTGATATTTTTGTGAATTCGCCTACTCACTATGAGAATATGATAAAAGCAAAATGGAATAAAGTTTATTTTAATCTCTATATGATTCAAAAGGGAAGTATTACATACTATTATTGTGTTCAAACCTTTTCAAAATAATTGATTTCAAATGACCCATGGGGACGGAGTCAAGGGGTCATAAAAAGGAGGTACAAAATGGATGCTAATGTTTTAAAGAGAAATGAACTTTTGGCG
>CACXGM010000201.1 GCA_902767075.1 uncultured Lachnospiraceae bacterium | reverse complement strand
GGCTTATTGGTGGCGGAATAATCAACGTACCGTTTATGTATGGCGAAAGCCGGCGGAAACTGTTGGATCAGATGCGGATGAATGAGAGGAATATATCATTATTGTACATGCATCCATGACATATGCCGGAGAGTACCGGAGGGGGGAGTCCCACAGCCCGAACAGGAGCAAAGAACAAAGTCGAACGGACATTCGCAGTGCGGAAGGTTTATGAGTCGAGACTAAGCATCGCAGTGATCGGCTCAAATAATGGAAGCCGCAGAAGAAAGAATATCAGGGAGGGACGTCTATGAATAAAAAATGTACAAATTCATCCTGCCGGAAGACCTTCTCCACTCTGTACTTTTTGGGCGTATGTCCATACTGCGGTAAGAAATACCCTCAGATAAATACGCCTCAATACAGAAAAATATACTCGAAGATGATGAAGCATCTGGAACGGAACGCAAGTCCGGATACCCTCCTTGTAATGACCGGAGAAAGCAGGCTGCTTAAGCTCCCTGTCGAGAAATTGCCGGAGATAAAGGCTTTTCTTGCCCAAAATAAAAAGCTGCATGCATGCAAGTTATTCAGGGATAGTGTTGGGGGAGAAGAATATCATATATGCTTAAAACTTGCAAATCGCTTCTGCACTGCACTTAAGGAAGGAAAAGTGCCTCGAGTAGCAGGCTATCTGACGGGGGAGAAGACAGAAGACAAACGGAAGGTGGTTATGTTGCTTGAATAATGTGAAACGGGGGACGGTTCCTCGTTCCGTTTTTGGAACGAGGAACCGTCCCCCGTTTCATATGTATCAGGTTTTTTTGTTCATGGACACATGTATTGTAAACTGATATAATATCCACGTATGGCGGAGAATCAGGGGAACCCATGAATCAATTCGTAATTCGCGCCATAGCTGAAGCTATAGTGTCCATCTGTGACGGCTTTCGGATTTCTGTTGCTGATGTTCTTGCCGGACCCCTTTCCGGAAGGCAGCCACTTGCCGGGCATCGAAACCTCTTCACCGGACTCAAGCGCCATTAAGTCTGTCCGGAACTGCTGATGCAGCACTTCCTCAGCCTCGCGGCATGCCGGGTATCCGGCAGGACAAGATACACTAATCCGGTGGTCTCGGAACGTCCCCATGTACTCACAGCGTAAACTTTCGCGATAAATGTTGTTTCAGATTTCCTCTTCTGCATGAAAGTTCGCCATGAAGCGTTTTAGCAAAAACGCGCAAAAATATGGAAAAGTGTAAATTTTGTCTTCGTGGCCGATATTATTATAGGACAGCTTTATTCCATATTTTATGTCAGGATAATGTCCGGATGAGATCAGCGTTTTCATTGATTTTGATCTGCCGCTCTTTGCTTTTACTTCTACAGGAATCAGTGAGGATACAGAACGAATAAAGAAATCCTCTTCCAGCGTCGAATCCTCTTTCCTGTAATAATACAGTTTATATCCCTGTTTGACCAACGCTTCCCCTATCATATTTTCATACAACGCGCCTTTATACACACCGAGGTTTTTATTAGCTCTCAGATCCTCCTGGGCTTCATCATCAAGCATAGACACAAGCAGCCCGGTGTCCGCAAAATACATTTTGAACACATCCGGATCATAATTCCCTCCCAGCGGCAATTCCGGAAAATCCATGCAATAACAAATATTCACCATGCCTGCATCTGCAAGCCATTCTGCACATCCGCGATAGTCACGGAACCTTGCCCCCGGCGCTACTTTTGAAATCTGAAACTTTTTGTTTTCCCTTGCCAGCTGCGGAGCGATGCGATTGAATACATTTAAAATCCTGGTCTGATCTAACCCTGAAGCATATTTCCGAATATCTTCTTTATAGTCTGCGATCAGCTGTCTTTGAGTATCAAGCGATCCCTCAAAAGTGTTTCTCTCAATATACTCAACCACAACAGCCGGCATTCCTCCAAGAATATCATACTCCAGGAAAAGAGAATGAAAGATCCTCATTTCCGTTTCGCTAAAGGGGTGCAGATCCTTCATATGCACAAAAAGGCTTTCTATCGCAGCATTTGCATATCCTTTAGCCCAAAGAAATTCTTCAAAATCCATCGAGAACATCTCATAGTCTTTCTTATATCCTACGCTGTTGCTCTCAATTTTCTTATAGCTCATCCCTAACATTGAACCGCTGCAGATCACGTCATATTGCCTGTCAGTGCAAAAGAACTTAAGAGAAGTCGCTATCTCGGGAAAATCCGTTATTTCGTCAAAGAAGATTAAAGTCTTCCCCGGTATAAACCTTTTTGAAGGATCTATAATTGATATATTCTTAATAATGTCGGCAGCCCCATAACCATCAGCAATAATACCTTTATACTTTTCGTCACGCACAAAATTAATCTCGATGATGCTCTCATAATGATCGGCAGCAAAATGTAAAATCGATTCTGTTTTCCCTATTTGACGGCTGCCCTTGATAATGAGCGGTTTCCTTTTATCATCCGCCTTCCATCCTTCCAAAAAAGCATCCACTTTTCTTGCCAAATACACTTTTTAGTACCTCCTTTTCGATCCTCCATTTTTATTGTACACATTTCATGAGCGATTTTCAACACGATTTGCACATTTCATGAGCGAATACAAGTGACATATTCACATTTTTTGTTCTTTCACAGGAATCTTTCTGTTTCATGATTGCGCCAATGGGGACGTTCCGAGACCACTGAAAAAGTGTATTCGCAACTTTTTTTCCGAGAACGTGAAAGATGTATGTGATAAAGTACAGACATACAAAGAAAAGCACTTACAGCAAATATTTTTTTCCAGGTAAACGGCGTAGTCGCGGGTTCGAATCC
>CACXGM010000200.1 GCA_902767075.1 uncultured Lachnospiraceae bacterium | reverse complement strand
GTTCTCCTACCGTTACATCAGTTCCCTGATCCTCTCAGAAAGCGAGGAGTATCTGTTCTTTCCCCCCTCCCGATCGATCATATCCCGCACTATATTGGGATTACCCAATATCACTACGCATTTTTTCCCTCTGGTAACGCCGGTATAAAGCAGATTCCTGTACCTCATTATATCCGGCACATCCAAAAGCGGTATGATGACTGCAGGATATTCTGACCCCTGGGACTTATGGATGGTGGTGGCATATGCGGGCTCCAGCTCATCCAGTGTATTAAAGGGATATTCAACTCTGCGTCTGTCATCAAATTCAACCGTCACCTGCCGGGCGGCATCATTTATCTCAATGATCCTGCCGGTATCTCCGTTGAAGACCCCCAGCCCGCTGCTGATGGTCACTCCGTAGAGACCATAGACCGCCCACTCCAGCTTATAATTATTCTTTACCTGCATGACCTTATCGCCCTCGCGGAAAAGATAATCGCCGGTCAAATGCTCACGCTTTCCGGCTCCCGGGGGATTTAACTGCTCCTGCAGGACTCTGTTCAGTTCAATGCATCCAAGGCTTCCCTTTCTCATGGGAGTCAGCACCTGAATGTCAAAGACGTCGCAGCCGCAGTATGTGGGAAGCTTATCCTTCATCATCCAGATCATGTGACTCTGCATCATATTTACATTGTTTCTGTCCAGAAAAAGAAAATCCTTTGAGTCAGTTCCAAGCTTTATCTGTTCACCATTGTTGATCTTGTGGGCATTTACTACAATGTCACTGCCCGCCGCCTGACGGAATATCCTCTGCAGTTTAAGAGTCGAGAACGCTCCGCTCTCCATCACGTCACGGAGTACCTGCCCCGGTCCCACACTGGGCAGCTGAGCCGCGTCACCCACCAGGATGAGCCTGGTTCCGGGTATTATGGCTTTTAGCAGACCGTGGAACAGCTGAATATCCACCATTGATGCCTCATCTATGATGATGACATCGGTCTCGAGAGGATCATCCTCATTTTTATGAAAATACATGTGATCCTCATCATCCTGTCCTCCACCCACTTCCAAGAGCCTGTGTATGGTCATGGCCTCATACCCCGTAGCCTCACTCATACGCTTGGCGGCGCGGCCTGTTGGTGCTGCCAGCATCAGGCTTTTTCCCTGGGAAACGAAGTATTTGATGATCAGATTTATAGTGGTGGTCTTTCCTGTTCCCGGGCCTCCTGAGAGGATAAAAATGCTGTTTTTAACGCACTCTCTCACGGCCTCCAGCTGAATGGGATCAACCTCCATATCCTGGGATGCCGCGATCTTTTTTAATCTCCCGAGAAGTATCTCCTCATCTTCCTCCGTCAGTCTCTCAAGAGGCATGTTCAGATCGTGTAGCAATCTGGCGGATCCCGCTTCTGCATAGAAAAATGAAGCAAGGTATGCATTATCATCCCGGATGATCATTTTTCTGTCCATGGCAAGACCCGAGATCTCATGTTCTATGGTCTCGTCATCCATCTCCATCATCTCGGATGCCCTGCGCTTAAGCTCTTCCAGAGGAAGATAGCAATGTCCCTCTCCCGCCGACTGCTGCAATATGTACAGAAGGCCGCAGCGAAGCCTCTGTGGGGAGTTTTCCGGGATGCCCATTTTCCTGGCCAGTCCGTCTGCGGTAATGAAGCCGACACCCTTGATATCCTCCGCCAGTTTGTATGGATTCTCCTTCATTACAGAATACATCTGCTGCCCGTATGTATCATAGATCTTGATGGACAAGCTCTGGGTAATGCTGTATTGCGAGAGAAACAGCATGGCATTTCGAAGGTCCTTTTTTTCCTCGTACTGTATGCCGATCTCCATAGCTCCGCGCTTGCTGATGCCCTTGATCTGAGCAAGCTTCTCCGGCTCATTTTCTATTATGTCCAGAGTATCCTCCCCAAACTCCGCAACGATCCTGGCAGCAAGGGCCTGACCCACACCTTTAATAGCCCCCGAGCCAAGGTAACGTTCTATGCTGTCCTTGTCCGTGGGGGCATTAACCGTGTATTTTGCGATCTTGAATTCTTTACCGTATGTGGGATTATCGAAGTATTCACCCTCGGCCTCGATGGTCTCACCGAGTTCCAAGTCCCTGCAATATCCGACGCAGGTTGTCTCCTTACCCTTAGATATCAGAATAAGCACCGAGAACCCGTTTATCGGATCCTTGTGAATAAAATGATCTATATATCCTTTGATTATTTCCATCTATGAACCTCAGAAGTTTTCTCCCCCTGTACTGCTTCCCCCTCTTAACCGATGGTTATCATCCCCTCTTAAGTTTATAAATCGTGTCTTCAAACTCCTCCAACGCAGCGTACCCGCTGTCCGTAGCTTTATACACTCCATCCCCTATCCTCTCAAACCATCCGTAGGGATTTCGGTACATAATGTCCGTAGCCTTGTCTATGCCGCTCAGCTTTCTGATTTCTTTTGTCTTTGCGCTTCCCCCCAGTTCCGCAACCGCATCCAGTACCAGAAGCGCATCCTCACGATAGCTGGTGATCAGTTTTTCTCCACGGACTCCGCCGATATTGTTCTTGGTCCTTCTCTTTTTAAACTCTTCCGTGAGAGCCTTTTTCTTTCTGCTGTTTCTCTTTTGAAATTCAGACAGTTCGCTGACTACAGGCTCGCTTGCTATACCGACTTCTTTGCTTCTTTTTGATACCACTATCAGCCCGATCCCCAGTCTTTTCAAAAGGTACAGCTTGTCTCTGAAAGCGGATGATCTCATGCTCTTTGGAGTAAAGGTGCCGATATACACGGTCTCCACTATTTTCTGCCGGAGAGCAGCCTGCTGAAGAGCTCTGAAATTCAGCTCCGTCTTTAGTTCGACGGCAATCTTTTCATCGCCCCGTTCCATATACAGATCTATGTCTCCAACCTCGCCGTCGCAGACAAATCCCTGTTTTTCAAAGTATTTTTTTATAGGGACGAATAAGTCTTTTTCCATGGAATAAGTCTTTCTTTGCTACTTTGACTTAAGGATTATGGCCTCCTTGTCGTAATACATTGCCATTTCGGAATTCTCGCCTGCCGTAGGATCCTCGGAGAGATCGGTCTGTCTTAAATACCAGGGCCTGCGTGTATAGGGCTTAACGTATGCCACCTCTCCCTGGGATTCTATTTCTTTGATGCGGTCCTCGTATTCATCGTAAAGAGCGGCGGATTCGCCGGAATGAACATCATAGAATGCCGCATAGGAGGAATATTCATAGCGCTCCATATTATGTTTAAAGAAGAATCCCACAAGCATCAATACCGCCAGAACATATACCCACCAATATCCCCCATCAAGGTTTAGTTTCCATTTTTTCGCTGTCGCGATGCGTTTGATCCATCCGATACAATAAATCTCTCCCAGTATCAGGGCAAACTGATATGTCATCTTGCAGATGTTAAGAACTCTGGCCAGATCCACAATTCCCGTACCGTAGAGGTTCGGTGTAAATGTGGCAAAATACAGTCCCGCCATAAACCCCAGGAATACCAAGGGCAGGCGGAAATTACACTTACTTTTTTCCAGACCGTTCCAGACAATGGGGATGAGAACCAGCAGCGCAACGAACAAAAAAACATCCGTGAAGGCCCTCATCCTGCTCATTCCTTCCGGGAAGGATTTTATCACTGCATGAACAGGGTCCATTCCGTTGAAGTATTGGGCACGGACAGCGTTGCCGGGAGCGATGAGATTTTTATACATGCCAAAAGCATAAGTTGGTATCACGGGGATAAGCCTGAGGGCACGGACCTTGTACTTGAGAATGCAGTAAAGGATCAGCGCTATCAGTACCAGCATACCCTGAAGTGTGGATACGAAATTACCTCCGCTCACTATCAGTGCAAGGATCACCGTGGTGAAAACCTGTAGCACTATGGGAATGATGCCCTTTGCATCCATAAACAGAACAATCGCTGCCACCAAAAAAAGCAGAAAGGATTCAATGCCGATATAATGAACGCCTCCGTTATACCAATAAAAACCATGTCCGGGAAAATACATTTTTTCCACCGCAACAAGTGTTGTGATGATGGCAATACAAACGGAATTGGCTTTTTTGATCTGAAACATTCTGCTTGAGAGAGCATACACGCAGAGAAAGGATGCAGCGGTGAAAACAATGATCAGCGCCATGACCCCGTAGCGGTAATATTCTTCTCCCCAGGCAATGGGGCAAAGGGCCATCAGAAAAATAGAGGAAAAAGTACCCTGCCATGCATACCAGCTTTCCTTCACCTGAAAGAAGACTCCTCTCATGGCATTTATGAAAGTATCACCGTAGGCTGCCATAAAGCTTCTGGTATATCTGGTGTAGCCGTAATCGTCATACCAGGGGAGAGCATACATCGCAAGCCTGATAAGGGGTATGAGGGCAACGATCAATACCGCAGTCAATATGATAGCCAGCAGTTTGTATGAAGGCTTCCATGTAAAAAACTTTTTCAAAGTCTGTTTTCCTCTCAATCTGTGATATCTACATCGGGGGCAATGTAAACCTTATAGTCCGGGAACATCTTTGCCATATCCCTGTACAGGATCTCCAGCCCCTCGGAGGGCTTAATATCAAAGCTCATAACGACGTCAAAACGCATGCTCTTTTCTTTCATATCAACGTAAAAACCGTGGAACTGTATGGCCCAGTCATATGCCAGGATCAGCTCCTGCACCTGATTGCGGAGCTTTGCCGCCTCGTCATCCTTTGTATTGTAAGAATATACTCCCACAGCAGTCAGGACCACACCGGTCTGAGCGTAGACCAAAGCCTCCAGGCGCCTGGTAATAACATCCACCTCATTGACCGTCATATCGTCTGCCAGTTCTATATGAACAGATGCGTAATGTCTGCTGGGACCGTAATCGTTGATCATGAGATCGTATGCTCCACGGACACCCTCCTCACTTCTGATGATCTCTTTTATCTTTTTGGTCAGCTCAGCGTCCTCTCTGTGACCTACGATATCATTGATGGTCTCGATCATCATTTCAATCCCGGCTTTGATGATAAATCCGGAGATCAATATACCTACATAGGCTTCCAATGACAGGCCCGTGAATTTTGCAATGAGGGCCGATGCAAGCACCGAAGCGGAAAGGATCGCATCAAAAAGTGCATCCTTGCCGGAGGCTTCCAGGGCTCCGCTTGAAACCTGTTTTCCTTTTTTTCTGACATACAGCCCAAGCACGATCTTTACCGCCACAGCCACTCCGATGATGATGAGCGATACAAGATTATACTCTGCGGGCTCGGGATCCAGGATCTTTTTAACCGACTCGATGCCGGCGGTGATACCTGCGTAGAGCACGATGGCGGCCACCACCATGGCGCTCAGGTATTCTATTCTGCCATGCCCTAAGGGGTGCTTTTTATCCGGCAATCTGTTTGCAAGCTTGGACCCGATGATGGTGACAACGCTGGACAGCACATCGGACAGGTTGTTTAACGCATCGAGGATAATGGCGATGGAATTAGTCACAAATCCGATAAACGCCTTGAAAAGAACCAGCAGGATATTCGTGATGATCCCCACAACACTGGTCCGGGTTATTATTTTGTCGCGGTCTTCATTTTTGTTCATATTCGTTCCTGTGTTAAAACAGAGCACCCGCGTTTCCCGGATGCTCTGTCTGAATAGATCTGAATAATACTAAACAGCCTAAACGAAAGCTTTATAACAGTTCCTGATATCCCGGAACATAAAGGTGTCTGGGAATACCGTCAACCATGATGGGAGCAACATCGCCCTGAATAAGAGGTCTTACATAGGTGAGGAACTCGTTGGTGATATATGTTCCGTCCTTGTTGATCCACTCTCTGGGAACGAGTCTTTCGTCGTTTGCGATCTTGTGTACATCCTT
>CACXGM010000199.1 GCA_902767075.1 uncultured Lachnospiraceae bacterium | reverse complement strand
TTCGTATGCAATCGTTCATATGGCTTTCGCACATGGAACACATCATTCCGTCGATACCGATGACGGTCCTGAACATCCCTTTTTCTGCGGCTGAAACAGGGATATCATAGGCTCCGGAATTACCGCTTGAGTGAGAACACCCACCCCCGCACTTGGAACATTCGCCGCCACAGTCTATCACGGGTTTACCGCTTTTCTTTCTTCGGATCATTCCGATTATGATGGCTGCCACAATGACCAGTACTATGACTCCTGCCAATATGGTGCCTATATTATTTGAAAACCATTCCTGCATAACAAAACCTACGACTTGTAAAATTCTTTATTTGGGCTTATTACTAAAGCCCTTTGTTTAGATGATCATTTGAGTTCAGTTGCTTCTTTGTAGGGCTTAAAGAGCATGAAGCAGATAAGTCCGATAAATGCCACTGAAACGATGATTCCGAATACATTTGCATGTCCTGCAAAGATTCCGCCGATCTGATAAACGATAAGTGAGATCACATATGCAAATACACACTGATAGCCAATGGCAAACCAGGTCCACTTAGCGCTGTTCATCTCTCTCTTGATAGCACCGATGGCTGCAAAGCAGGGTGCGCAGAGAAGGTTGAAGATCAAGAAGGAGAATCCGGCAAGTCTGGTAAGTCCTTCGAAATCAAGTACGCCGAATACACCGACAACCTCTTCCTTGGCAACAAGACCCATTATGGTAGCTATGGTTGCACGGATATTTCCAAATCCAAGGGGCTTGAAGATAAATGCGATGGCGTTTCCGATGATTCCCAGAACACTGTCACCCAATTCCATATTAACGGAGAATCCAAACGATCCGTCTATCATACCGAATCTGCTTCCTGCCCAGATAACGATGGTGGCAAGAAGGATAACGGTACCTGCCTTCTTTATGAAGGACCAGCCTCTCTCCCACATGGAGCGCATTACGTTTCCAAAAGTGGGCCAGTGGTATGCAGGAAGCTCCATTACGAAGGGAGCGGGCTGACCGCCGAACATCTTGGTCTTCTTAAGTATGATACCTGAGATGATAATGGCAGCTACTCCTATAAAGTATGCGGAAGGAGCGATCCAGGGTGAATTTCCGAAAAGTGCCGCCGAAATAAGTGCGATAATGGGAAGCTTCGCGCCGCAGGGAATGAATGTTGTGGTCATGATGGTCATACGACGGTCACGTTCATTCTCAATGGTTCTGGAAGCCATGATTCCGGGAACGCCGCATCCTGAGCCGATGAGCATGGGGATGAAGGATTTTCCGGAAAGACCGAACTTTCTGAATATACGATCCATTACGAATGCGACTCTCGCCATATATCCGCAAGCCTCAAGGAATGCCAGGAACACGAAAAGAACCAGCATCTGAGGTACGAATCCGAGAACTGCTCCCACACCGCCGATGATGCCGTCTACGATAAGGCTCTTAAGCCATTCTGCGCAGCCGATAGCGTCAAGTCCCGATTCTGCAAGAGAAGGGATCGAAGGAACCCAAACACCATATTCAGCTGTATCCGGTGCTTCCTCGAGTGCAGCATCAACGCTCTCGGAAATGTCATAGCCTTCCTCTGCAAGAGAGTCTGCGTAAGTATCATATGCCTCCTCAAAGCCTCCGAAATCCTCGTCCTCTATGGATCCAAGGATATCATCCGCTCCGATTACTCCCGCATCTGTGGCAGCCTGTACGGTGGCTACTACATCTTCGGTCCAGATGTTTTCTGCAGCGTACTCGTTCGCTGCTTCTTCATATGCTGAGGTTCCTATTCCCAAGAGATGGAAACCATCTCCGAAAAGTCCGTCGTTTGTAAAGTCCGTTGCCCATCCGCCCACAGTTGTGATGGAAACAAAATAAACCAGGAACATAACTGCCGCAAAAATAGGAAGTGCTAACCAGCGGTTAGTTACTATTCTGTCTATCTTATCAGATACGGTGAGAGTTCCGGCTTTCTTTTTCTTGTATGCGCCCTTGAGCATCTCAGCGATATAGATATATCTTTCATTTGTGATAATGGACTCGGCGTCATCGTCAAGTTCCTTCTCCGCAGCCTGGATATCGGTCTCGATGTGGTCGATCACGCTCTTGTCGATCTTCAGCTGCTCGATGATCTTTTCATCTCTTTCAAAAATCTTGATGGAATACCATCTCTGTTTTTCAGGATCCATATCATGAATAGCTGCTTCTTCAATATGAGCAAGTGCATGTTCAACAGCTCCCGAAAATGTATGATGAGGGATCTTTGACTTTTCCTTGGCGGCTTCTATGGCTGCCTCGGCTGCCTCCATGATTCCTTCGCTCTTTAATGCGGAGATCTCAACAATCTTGCATCCGAGCTGACGGCTGAGCTCGGGGATATTGATCTTGTCCCCGTTCTTTCTCACTACATCCATCATGTTGATGGCGATGACAACGGGAATTCCCAGTTCTACCAACTGTGTGGTGAGATAAAGGTTTCTCTCCAGGTTGGTACCATCCACAAGGTTTAATATTGCATCCGGTCTTTCGTTGATCAGATAGTTTCTCGCAACCACTTCCTCAAGGGTGTAGGGTGAGAGTGAATATATTCCGGGAAGGTCTGTTACCACTACATCATCATGCTTTTTGAGTTTACCTTCCTTCTTCTCTACGGTAACACCGGGCCAGTTTCCTACAAACTGATTGGAGCCCGTAAGTGCGTTAAACAGAGTTGTCTTACCACAGTTAGGGTTTCCGGCAAGTGCAATTTTCAGTTCCATTTTTTTCTCCTTCTTTTTTCCGATAAATCTCTATGATCTGCATCGGTAATACTTTTCCGGTATGATTAGGAAAAACCCTTGTATGAGCGTTTACCTATTCAAGTTATATCTCACTACAGTAAGCCTCGCCTAACCGCCGGTCATAAAAATGAGCTGTATTAAACAAGCTCAACTTCTATCATATCTGCGTCAGCCTTTCTGAGTGAAAGTTCATAGCCGCGAACGGTTACTTCCACCGGATCTCCCAAAGGCGCTACCTTTCTGATATAGATCTCAACACCTTTGGTAATTCCCATGTCCATGATCCTTCTCTTTACAGCGCCCTCGCCGTTTAGCTTAATCACCTTTACTGTCTGGCCGATCTTTGCCATTTTGAGTGTCATTCAAGTCTCCTCCTTAAACCATTATCTTCATAGCCATTTCACTGCTTATGGCTATTCTGGAATCTTTTACATTAACGATCACGTTTCCGCCGTTTGTTGTCACAAGAGTCACGCTGCCTCCGGGAACGAAGCCCAGATCCTCAAGGTGTTTTTTCACATCAGGTGAACCTCCCACCTTCTTTATGATATTCTCTTCTCCTGCATCTGCTAAATTTAATGGCATCATATCTCTGTCCCTTTTCAATAAATTGAGAGGTTAGAACTATCTAACCTCTCATAGATTACTCTATCTGATAATAGTTGTCAATAACTTGTTTACACTTTTTTTATAAATCCTCTCAGTCCTTCCAGACAAATTCAGCATTCCCGGCTTCCAGTCCGTCGATAAGAATATTCTGACCTGTGCAGAATCTGTTTACCACCGTCATGAAATATGCCCAGTCCGCAGCTTCCTCAGGACTCATCCAGCGCTTAAGAGGAGTGAGTTCCATGATCCTGTCCCACAGCTCTCTGTCATTCATAACCGGCTCATTGAGCTGCGTCGTCACTCCGCCGAGATCAAGGCTGTTGCAGGTAGCGCCATACTTTGCTATCCTGAGAGCCACATTCTTGGAATATGTAACCAGTCCGCCCTTACTTGCGGCATAGACAGGAAATTCCGAACCCGTGTGAACACATGCTGAGCCGATCATCAAAACGGCTTTGATCCCGGGATGGATCCCGTATTTTTCCGTAATATCAATAGCGCCGGTGAGATTGACCGCGATGTCGTCTCCGTTCTGCACACCGGCATTGTTTATGAGTATATCCACAGGCGGGAGCTCAGGAAACTCTTCCTTGTTCCTCACGTCAACGATCATATGCGTATATGCATCATTATCTATGGTTCCGGGGTTAATATCAAATCCCGTAACTTTATGACCTTCTTTTAAGAATTTTACCGCAATGGCTTTTCCGATCCCCCGGGATGAACCGGTAATAAGTATATGCATGAAGGCTCCTTTTTTACAAACTATTCTAAGTTAAAGTCATTTTAACAATATTTCAAAGTAAACACAATAACGCCAAGTTTTGCCTTTTATGATACCTTCTTAAATGCCTGCTTTGTCGTTTTTTTAGATTCCTGGATGAATCTGAAATACTCCGCACCGACGCCGTCCTTTTCCCAGTTGGATGTTATTGCATATCCGATGGGTGAGAACACCACTTCAAAAAGAAGCTCCGCAGCAGCTCCGGTAGCGGCGCAGATCACACACTGTACCAGAGAAAGTCCGAAAAGTGTATGGCTTACGATAAGTGCAAAAACAAGGTTGTCCGCAAACTGTCCTACATATGTCGAAACATAGCTTCTGATTGCATAGGTTCCGAAATTCTTTTTCTTTGTCTCAACTCCCTTTCCGATAAAGAAATTCAGGAAGTTGTTGATCACTGCAGATGAGAGGAAAGCAACACTGCTTCCAAACACGATAAACCAGTTTCCGCTCAAAGTATTGTCAAGCGCAGTATTGATGATCGTCTCGCTTCCCTCAACATAGGACTCTCCCCAGATTCCCGGAAGATGTCCGCATCCGTAGAAAAGAAGCGCAACAAAAACATTGGTTATAAGTGCCACTACAGAAAGAATGGTAGCTGCTCTGGGGCCGAAATGCCTGGTCACAACATCCATGGTCAGAAATACTGCCCATGAAACAAATATGCCACAGTCGATCACCAGATACTCCATCGGTAAGGGCACAAGCTTATTTGCCAATAAATTCATTGAGATAATTGCGACGATGTATGCCGCCACGACGAAAGAAGGGATACTCCTCAAGAGGATCTTTGTCTCATTGAAGAGATTTGAGATAGTACTTTTCATTTGTTTTCTCCTTGGTTTTATTATTTTACGAGAAGGATTTAGAGGCCGAACTCCTCGTTCAAAGCGACGCCGTTTT